>NZ_JBFAZW010000149.1:0-21594 GCF_040682015.1 Dactylosporangium sp. NPDC051485 | reverse complement strand
CGGCACCGCAGGCGGCGACGGCCGCGGCGGCGACGGCGAGCGCGAACGTCCGGCCGTCCTGGCCGCCGCCGGGCGGCCCGAGGATGGCGTAGGCCACGAACGGCGCCACGAACCAGCCGCTGACGGTCGCCCGGTGGTGCCGGCCCACCGTGTAGAGCGCGACGAGCGCGGCCGCGAGCACGGCGATCGGCGGCCAGCGGAACATCGCGAGCGTCACCGACGTCGTGGCCGTCGTCGCGGCGGCCGCCCACATCGGCCTGGACCGCAGCAGCGCCACCGGCGCGGCGGCGCAGACGTCGAGCAGCAGCGCGGCCGGCAGCAGGGGCTCCGCGATCAGGCCGCGCCGCACCGTCTCGACCAGGGCGGCCAGGCCGAGCAGCGCCGCGGCGACGGCGGGCAGTTCGGGCAGCGCCATGAGCCGTCCCGCGAACCGGCGGACCCGGCCGGCCCCCTCCCCCTGCATGCCGCCCATTCTCGCCGCCCGCCCGGTTCGCCGCGTCCCCCGCCACTCGTACGCCGCTCGGGTGATGCGCCGCCGCGGTCTCACCCGGTGCCCGGCGCCGAAGACGGTCCCGCAGCGGGACGACGGGCCATCGCCCGCCGCCTAGCGTCACTGCCATGGCCGAATCCCCCGCACGCCGCAGCGGCGTGCCGATCGAGGTACGCGGGCTGCGCAAACGGTACCGCTCCACGCCGGCGGTCGACGACCTGTCGTTCACCGTCGAGCCCGGCAAGGTGACCGGGTTCGTGGGGCCCAACGGCGCCGGCAAGTCCACCACGATGCGGATCATCCTCGGGCTCGACGCCCCCGACGCCGGCACCGCGCTCGTCGGCGGCCGGCCGTACCGCACCCTGGAGCGACCGCTGCGCACCGTCGGCGCGCTGCTGGACGCGTCCGCCGTGCACCCGGGCCGCAGCGCCCGCAACCACCTGCGCTGGCTGGCCCACTCCAACGCCATCCCGCGCCGCCGCGTCGACGAGGTGCTCGACCTCGCCGGGCTCGCATCGGTCGGCAGGCGCGCAGTCGGCGGGTTCTCGCTCGGGATGCGCCAGCGGCTCGGCATCGCGGCCGCGCTGCTGGGCGACCCGGCGGTCGTCATCTTCGACGAGCCGGTCAACGGCCTCGACCTCGAGGGCATCCAGTGGATCCGCGGCCTGCTGCGGTCCCTGGCCGGCGACGGCCGGGCCGTGCTGGTCTCGAGCCACCTCATGAGCGAGCTGCAGGACAGCGCCGACCACCTGCTGGTCATCGGCCGCGGGCGGCTGCTGGCCGACACGAGTGTGCGGGACCTCGTGGCGACCGCGTCCGGGGACCGGGTCGCCGTGCGGACCGGCATGCGCGTCGAGGCGATGACGACGCTCGCCGGCGCCGGCGCGCCCACCGCCATCACCGACGACGAGACCGTGACCGTCTCCGGCCTGCCCGTCGAACGCGTCGTGGACCTGCTGACCCGCGGCGGCGTGTCCTTCACCGGCGTGTCCGCGCATCGGGCCACCCTCGAGGAGGCGTACATGGAACTGACCCGCGACGCGGTCGAGTTCAGCAGCGGCGACGACGGGCGGCCGGGGCGATGAGCGGCCGCCCGGGATTCGGCCGGCTCCTGCTGTCGGAGCTCACGAAGCTGTACTCGGTCCGCCGCTGGAGCATCGCGCTGCTGGCCGCGCCGGTACTGACCGTCCTCGCCGGCCTGCTCGTCGCCGCGAGCAGCGCCCCCGGCAGCCCCGACACGACGGTCGCCGGCCCGGACGGCGGCTGGGTCCGCGACCGCTTCCACTTCGTCCACCGCCCCCTCACCGGCGACGGCTCCCTGACCGTCCGGGTCGCCTCGAGCGCGCTGGAGCTCACGGTGCCGGAGGCGGACGGCGGCGCGGCGCGGGCCAGGGAGGTCGAGCGGACCGTGTGGGCGAAGACGGGGCTGATGCTCAAGGACGGGCTGCGCCCCGGCGCCCGGTACGCGGCGGTCATGCTCGTGCCCGGCCATGGCGTGCGGCTGCAGTCGAACTTCACCGGCGACATCGCCGGCCCGGCCGCCGGCGCACCGGCCTGGCTGCGGCTCACCCGGACCGGCTCGGCGATCGCCGCGTTCCAGTCCACCGACGGCACCGCCTGGACCCGCGTCGGTACCGTCACCATCGCCGATCTGCCGCCGACGGTGGAGGTGGGCCCGTTCGTCGCCTCGCCGACCGGCACCGCGGTCGTCCAACGGCAGTTCGGCAGCCTCCGCGAGAGCCGGTACCCGACGTCGACCCGGGCGGTGTTCGAACGCCCGGCGCTCGAACCGGTCGCCGGCCCCGGCTCCGGCGGCTCACCGGACGGCTGGCGCGACGACGAGGTCAACGACGAGGCGACGGCGCCGGACGCGCCGGGCCCGCCCCCGAACGCCCCGGCGGACAAGCGGCCGCAGTCCGGCCCGCCGCCCGCCGCGTGGACCGGCGACCGGCTCACCCTCATCGGCTTCGGCGACATCGCGCCCCGGCCCGCGCCGCAGGACCTCGTCAAGAACAGCCTCACCGGCACCTACGCCGGCCTGCTGGCGATCGTCGCGGTGGCCGTCCTGTTCGTCACCTCCGAATACCGGCGGGGCATGATCCGCACCACGTTCGCGGCCAGCCCCGGCCGCGGACGCGTCCTCATCGCCAAGGCGGCGGTCATCGGCGCCACGGCGTTCGTGCTCGGCCTCGTGGCCGGCGCCGTCACGCTGCTGCTGACCCGGCCGATCCTGCTCCGCCACGGCTACGCGGCGCCCGTCTACCCGGACTGGACACTCACCGACCCCGTCGTGCTGCGCGCCGTCGCCGGCACCGCCGCCGTGCTCGCCGCGACGGCCGTGTTCGCCCTGGCCCTCGGCGCGGTGCTGCGACGGGCCGCCGGCGCCGTCGCCACTGTCCTCATGCTCATCGTCCTGCCACAGTTGCTCGCCGGGGCCCTGCCCAGCACGGCCGGCCAATGGCTCATCCGGCTCACCCCACCCGCCGGGTTCAGCGTCCAGCAGACGGTGCCGCGGTACGAGCAGGCGCCGCAGCTGTGCATGCCGGAGAACGGCTGCGTCTACGACCAACCGTGGGCCGGGTTCGCCGTCATCGCCGTCTACGCGCTGGCGAGCACCGCCGCGGCGGTCTGGCTGGTGCGCCGGAGGGACGCGTGAGCACCGTGCACGCCATCCACGCCGAGTGGACCAAGCTGCGGACCGTGGCGAGCACGCCGTGGCTGCTGCTGGCCGCCGTCGCCGTCACCGTCGGCATCAGCGCGGCCGCCACCGCGGCCGCAGGTTCCCGCGCCTGCCCCGACCCGGCCGCCTGCCTCGACGACCTTGCGCGGCTCGGCCTCACCGGCGCCCAGTACGGGCAGGCACTCGTGGTCGTCCTCGCCGTGCTCGTCATCGGCGAGGAGTACGGCACCCGCTCGATCGGCGTGTCGCTGGCCGCGGTGCCCGGCCGCTGGCGGCTGTACCTCGCCAAGGCCGTCGTCCTCACCGGCGTGGTCGCCGCCGCCGGCTCGCTCGGCGTCATCGGCTCGCTGCTGGCCGCCCGGCACTTCCTGCCCGGCACCGCACTCGGCGCGGCCAACCCGGGCCAGAGCCTCTCACCCACCGCCGAGCCCGTCCTGCGGGCGGCGTACGGAACCGTGCTCTACCTCGCGCTCGTGGCACTGCTCAGCTACGGCGTCGCCGCCGTGCTCCGCGACACGGCCGGGGCGATCGCCACGATGCTCGTCCTGCTGTACGTCGCGCCGATCCTCACCAGCGTCGTCACCGATCCGCGGTGGCTGCGGCGCATCGACCGGATCGCGCCGATGTCCGCCGGCCTGAAGATCCAGGCGACGACGGCCCTGGACTCGCTGACGAGCAGCCCATGGCAGGGCCTCGGCGTGCTGGGCCTGTGGGCCGCCGGCGCCCTGCTCGCCGGACTCCTGGCACTGCAGTTCCGCGATGCCTGACCTTCTGATCCGTAGACTGCGGCCGGCCCCGGTAGCAAGAAGCACCTCCGACATCGGGAACTCGGGTCACGCGGCGGACAGGTACGAGCGTGGAACTGCCAACGCGGGGACAGTTGCGAGCCGGCGAGCCGGCGGCCTTCGGTCTGCTCTTCGACGCCTTCGCCGGGGTCGTGCACCGGCATGCGGTGCGTCGGACCGGAGATTGGGCCACGGCAGAAGGAAGTCGTGTCGTTGACGTTCCTCGAGGCATGGCGTCTGCGGGAGCGACTGCTGCCCGAGGGGGACAGGGACATCGAGGAATTGGCCCGGCTCTTGCCGCCGCCGACGCAACCGGACCTGGCACCCGACCGTCACCGGCAGCTGCGGCAGCATTTCCTGCAGGAAATCACCGAGTCACGCGTTGCGTCACGCGCGGCAGCCGACCGCTGGCGTTCGAGACGACTGCTCGTACTGGCCGCCGCGGTCGTGGCCGTAGGGCTGGCGGCCGGTGGGACCACCCTGGCGCTGCGCACGGCACCGGGAGATCGGCTCGCGCCGGTCGTCGTGGTCCAGCAGGGCGACAGCAGCGCGGTCGGGGAACTGCTGGACCACATCGCGCTCGTCGCCGCGATGCAGCCGGCGATCACTGTCGACACAGCCCAGTTCCTGTACATCAAGAGCAAGGTGTCGTTCATGGCGATCAAGGGCCCGGGCAAGATCTGGCTGGAGCCGGTGCACATCCGCCAGATCTGGCTGCCGCAGGATCCGAAACACGCTGGCCTGTTGCAGGAGAACGGCAGAACCAGAACGCTCGATCCTGGCGGACAGACGAACGAGCAGCTGGTCGGCACGCTGCCGACCGACCCCACCAAGCTCCTGGCCAAGGCGTACGCGGAGACGAAGGGCCAGGGCAACGGGCCGGACCAGGAGGCGTTCGTCTACATCGACGACCACCTTTTCGAGTCGCTGCCGAGCCCAGAGACGAGCGCCGCGTTGTATCGAGCAGCCGCGCTGATCCCCGGTGTTGTGAAGATTGACGACTCGGTCGACGCGATCGGCCGGCAAGGGGTTGCTGTCGGGCGCACCGACGAGGCGACCGGCATACGCACCGAATGGATCTTTGATCGCTCGACGTACGCGTATCTCGGACAGCGTAGCTACATGGTTCACGACAATTACGGGATCAAGGCTGGCACAGTTACCGGCATCAGCGCCGTCCTGGAGCGTGCGGTGGTAGACCGGGCCGGTCAGACGCCGTGACGGCGAGGCGGACCACGGCGGAGGCGCCGCGGACGGCCCGCGGCCGACTCCCGGACCTGGTTAGCGGCGGGCCGCGGCCGGCTCCGGCGCGGGCACGGGCACGGGCACGGGCGGGAGGGCGGCCTCGACCCCGGCGCCCTGGGCGTAGGCCAGGTGCCCGCCCAGGTAGGCGCTCGCCCCGGCCAAGCCCAGCCCGGCCAGGGACAGCAGCCGGCCGGCCCGGTGGGCCCCACCCATCCGGGCGAGCACCGAGACGGCGAAGAGCTTCACGGCCACCACGTTGGCGGCGGCGTGCACGACCGCGACCCGCCGCTGCCGCGCCGTCAGGGTGGTGAAGTCGGATCCGCCGGTCGCGATGGCCGGCAGCGCGGCCACGGTGCCCGCGCCGAGCAGCACGGTGGTGGCCCGCCGGATCGCCGGGTCGTCGCGCTCGGGCAGGGCGTCGAGGACCGCGGCGCTCAGCCAGGCCCCGACCGGGAACTGCACGACCGCCGGGTGCAGCGGGTGACCGAACCAGGAGCCGTGCAGCGCCGGGCCCATGCTCCCCCGGGCGACGGTCGCGCCCGCGGCGCGGCCGAGCACCCCGGCGATCCGGTCCAGCGGGCGGGCATCTTCGAGCCTGAGCAGCAGCCTGCGCATGCCGCCCGCATTCCCCCGCAGGACAGCCTCAAACGGATCGCGTCAGCGAACCACCAGCTGCATCAGGACCAGACCGCCGACGTGGGTCTCGACCTCGAACAGCCCGGCCGTGCCCGCCCGGAACGCCACCGAGGCCGGCACGCCGGGCGCGAGCGTTGCCTTGCGGTCGTACCCGTGCACGTGCAGCTCGTCGGCCACGTCCGAGGTGACCGTGATCCGGATCGTGCTGCCCACGGGGATCTCGACCCGGCTGGTCGGCGGCGTCGCCGCGCGATTGGCGATCGTGATGGTGAACTCGCGGTCGACGGGCCCGGCTCCCACGTCCGCCGCGGGCGCAGCATCGGTACCGCCCTTGTCACCGCCGCCGACGAGCACGATGGCCACGACCGCGGCCAGCACGACGACGGCCACGGCGATCGCCCGATACCAGACATCCCGCTTCGACGGCACGGTGGCACTCCTTCACCCACAGCATCCGGGCCGGTGTGCCGTCACCGACAGTGGTCCAGGCCCGGCCGCCGAGCCGGGACTGTGCACGGCAGCGTACCGGCCCGCTGACCACGGGTACAAGATTGCGATGATCGTGCCGATGAGCGATCGGACCGACGACCCGGCGGTGCTGTCCGGGCCGGCGCGCATGGTGGCGGCGGTGCGCAAGGCCGCCAACCTGGCGCTGTCTGCCGGGGAGATGGTGCGGCTGCTCGGCAAGGTACCGCACGATTACCGAAGCGATACCGATTCCGCCAGCGGCGAAGATCCGTAGCGTCCGGTGCGTCAGCGCAACGCGACCCACCGGAAGGACCGCTCGCCATGGAGCTCGTCGAGAAGTACATCGCCGCCTGGAACACCACCGACGCCGCCGCCCGGCGCAAGCTGGTCGAGGACGTGTTCGCCTCCGGCGCCCACTACACCGATCCCCTCGCCGCGGTGACCGGCCAGGAGCAGATCGACGCCCTCATCGCCACCGCCCAGGCCCAGTTCGCCGGCCTGGAGTTCACCCTGGCCGGCCCGGTCGACACCCACCACGACGTGGCCCGGTTCGGCTGGCACCTCGGCCCGCAGGGCGGCGAGCCGCTCGTGATCGGCTTCGACGTCGTCGTCATCGCCGGGGACCGCATCAGCGCCGTGCACGGCTTCCTGGACAAGGTCCCGGCCTGACCGGCGGTGGGGCCCCGCCGCGGCGGGGCCCCACCGTCACCGGATGCGCTCCCGCAGGCTCGACCAGACCTCGGCGGGCTGCGGGGCGTGCCGGATCTGCTCGGCGATGCGGTCGGCGCCGGCGCGGTACGAGGCGTCGGTGAGCACCTTGCGGACCGCCTCGGCGGCCCCTCCCGGCGCGTCGACGGCGATGCCGGCGCCGGCCGCGGCGACCCGCTCGGCGTTCATCGGCTTCTCGGCCCCCTTCGGCCACAGCACCATCGGGATGCCGCGCCCGAGCGCGGCCAGCACGGTCCCGGCGCCGCCCGCGGCCACCACGGCCGACACGCCGGTGTCCAGCAGCCTGGCCATGGGCACGAACCCCGCGAACCGCACGTTGGCCCGCCCGTCGTCGGGCGGGACGGGCAACCCGGGCGGCACCACGGCCAGGACGTCCACATCGGACAGTGTGGCCACCGCGTCCACGAGCGCTTCGAGCAGCGCGGGATCCAGCAGTACCGTGCCGAGCGTGACGAGCACGCGGGGCGCCGGCCCGGGCGGCGGCAGCGGCGGCTCGACCGGCAGCGGACCGGCGTAGGCCCGCGGCCGGATCGGCAGCCGGTCGGCGGCCGGGGTCCACTGTGGATACTGCAGCGCGGGCGGCCACGGGTCCACCAGCGCCACCCGGCGGGCGGGCGCAAGGCCACGCCCGGCGTACCGCGGGGCCAGCAGCTCCCGCATGGCCGGCCTGAGCGCCGGCGGCGAGACCGGCAGCCCGATGGCGTGCCGGACCAGGGGTAATCGAAGCGCCGCGGCCACCATCGGCCCCACCGCGTCGTACTCCTCGGCGACGATCACGTCGGGGCCGAAGGCCTTCGCCTGCTCCAGGGCGGCGTCGTACGTCAGGTCGACCCGCGCCCCGGCGAACAACGACGCCACGGGAAAGATGTCGCGCGTGTCGGCCAGGTCGGCGCCCCCGGTGCGCCGGTCGTTCTCGGCCAGCAGCTCCTGCGGCTCCGGCCCGCCGACGATGGTCGGCACCCCGCCGGCCAGCTGCGCCATCGACGCCGGCGCGAGGACTGCGGCCTCGTCCCCGGCCGCGACGACCGCCTCGGCCAGCGGCAGCAACGGCAACATATGCCCATATATCGGTACGGCGGAGAACAGTACACGCATGGCGCCCAGTATCCGGCCGCAACCCCGAACCCGCCCACCCGCCGACCCCTGCCGCCGTGGCGACGGCTGCCGGGTGAGCGGGTGATCCTCGCCGGGATCCGCACGCTGCTGCCGGCCGCGACTGCGGACCTCCCTCGGAACGCGAGCTCAAGGCCCGCGACAGGCGGCAACCCGCCACCGGCTCGCCGATGTTTGCCCGCCGGGCGGCCCGGGCAGCCTCAGCCCATGACGACGACGATTACCGCCGACGACATCCGCGCGCTCGCCCAGTCCACCGAAGCCGATCCCGCCCTGGCCGTGGCCGACGGCGGCGTCCGGCTCGTGCCGCGGGCCGGCGACGCGGACGGGCACATCGTCTACACGAAGGCCGACCTGGTGCGCGACTACGGCGAGGAGGTCACCGACGTGCAGGCCGAGGTGCTGGCGGCCGGGCTGACCGCGCAGCTGCCGTAGCGGCGCGCTGGTCTTCGGGCAGGCGTCCCGTCCGGCAACCTCCCGCCGGGCGCCGGCGTCACGCCCCGATCGCGTCCAGCTCCGCCACCGCATCGGCCGGCAGCCGCAGCCCCGCCCCGGCCACATTCTCCCGCAGATGCGCCTCCGCCGACGTACCCGCAATGAGCAGGATGTTCGGCGAGCGCTGCAGCAGCCACGCCAGCGCCACCGACAGCGGCGTGCTGCGCAGCTCCTTCGACACCACGCGCAGCGTCTCGGACTGCAGGGGCGAGAAACCACCCAGCGGGAAGTACGGCACGAAGGCGATCCCCTGCGCCGCCGTCAGCTCCACGAGCGCGTCGTCGCCGCGCTGGGCGATGTTGTACAGGTTCTGCACGCACACCACCGGGGCGATCCCCTGCGCCTCGGCCAGCTGCTCCGCGTTGACCGTGCTGAGGCCCAGGTGCCGGATCAGGCCCTGCGAGCGCAGCTGCGCGAGGGCGCCGAACTGCTCGGCGATCGGGCCCGGCTCCACCCCCTCGGGCGCGCCCGCGCGCAGGTTCACCACGTCGAGCGCGTCCAGGCCGAGGTTGCGCAGGTTGTCGTGCACCTGCGCGCGCAGCTGCGCCGGCGTCCGGGCGGGCAGCCACCCGCCGTGGACGTCCCGGCGCGCCCCGACCTTCGTCACGATGTGCAGCTGCGGCGGGTACGGCGCCAGCGCCTCCCGGATGATCTCGTTGGTGACGTGCGGGCCGTAGAAGTCCGCGGTGTCGATGTGGGTGATGCCGAGCTCGACCACGGCCCGCAGCACGCGCACCGCCTCCGCCCGGTCCTTCGGCGGGCCGAAGACCCCGGGGCCGGCCAGCTGCATCGCGCCGTAGCCGACGCGGGTGAGGTCGAGATCGCCCGTTCGGTACGTGCCGCCAGGAAGATTCGTCATACCTCAACCGTGCCCCGGCCGATGCCGGCAGCGGGCACACCCCGTCCAGCATCCTAGGAGGCTAGGTAGTGTCCTCCCGCCCGTGGATCTCCATTTTTGTCGGGGGGTCCCGTTAAGGTGTGCGCGTCGGATCGATGTGGGGGGGCGTGATGACGGAAAACGTGCTGGAGATGCCGGTGGGCTGGCACAAGGCGCTCGTGCCGCGGCGGGGCGGGACACCCGGGCCGGCGCTCGAGCCGCAGCACGGTCGCGGCGCCGAGCTCGTGACCGCCGCGAAGCAGACCATCGAGACGCGGCTGATCCACCCGGACAGCGACCCGGCGCTCGTCGCCGCGGCCGAGGCCTACCTGGCCGACCCGCACGGCGGGCCCGCAATGGGCGCCGGCGCGGTCGTCGCCCTGGTCAACCGGCACCTGGCCTGGCAGCACCCGGAGCGGGCCCCGTGGCTGGCCGACGCCCTGATCGTGCAGCGCGGCCCGGTGTTCGCGGCCGAGGCGATGCTCCACAGCACCGGCCTGGACTCCGGCGACCACTGGCACAACGCCCGGAAGATCCCGCCACGGCTCATCCGCAACCCCGAGCACGGCACCGGATGGTCGCACTTCCCGCACTTCGCCGGGCAGGCCGGCCGGGTGCGGGCCCACCTGGCCGTGGCCCCCGACGAGACCTACGCCCAGGCGGTCGACGCCCTCTCGGCGCTACGCGGGATGGTGAGGTGGCGGGCGGCCGCGGCGTTCCTGGTGCCGACGCAGGCGGCGTGGGTGGACGAGGCCTGCGCCGAGGCCGCCACCCGCGGCGACAACTATGCCGCCGAGCTGATGTGGCGCTCGGCCGCCACCGCCGAGCAGCTCGCCCTCGTCCAGCCGCTGCTCGGGGCCGGGGCCTACTTGGCCGGCTACGAGGCGTCCGGCATCCCGACGGCGGTCGACGGGCTGGGCACCGCCGTCCTGCCCGCGCTGCTGCAGTCCCTCGACCGGGACCACACCGACACGGAGGCCCGGCAGCGGCTGCTCGCCACGATCGCCGTGCTGCCGAGCGACGAGGCGTTCGCCGCGCTGGTCGAGCGGCTCGACCGCCGGCACGTGCCGCTGGCCGCCCTCGACGCGGTGCGGCGCTTCCCCCGGCGGGCGCTGCGGCTGCTCGCCGCCGCGGCCCCGGCGAACAAGCCCGCCGCCGACCTGCTGCGGATGCACGTCCACACCGCGCGGGACGTCGTCGACGACGAGCTGCCGTCCCTGGCCCCGGACGCCCGGGCCCGCGTCGAGGCGGTCATCGCCGAGGACGCCGGCGTGCCCGAGGCGCCCGCGTCCGCGCTGCCGGAGGTGCTCGTCTCGCCGCCGTGGACGACCCGCGGTCCCAAGCCCAAGCCGGTCGTGGTGGCCGGCCTGGCATTCGACGGCGAGCCGGAGCTGCGGTGGCTCGACGGGGAGCGGGAGGCGTGGGCGGTCCCGCCCGTGCTGCGTGAGCCGTGGTGGCGGCTGGAGACCGGCATCGAGGAGGCCGTCGCGCAGTTGCGGGCCGGCACCCTGCTCCCCCACCACCAGGTAACCCTGATGCTCGACGCGCCGGACGACGTCGTCGCCGAGCTGCTGCCCGGCTGGCGGCCGGCCCGGGTGTGGGACGCCGGCCGCTGGCTGCCGCCGCTCATCGCCCGGCACGGGCTGGCCGCCCTCGGCGCGGCCGTGCACGCCGCCCAGCAGGCGCCGGCCACCAATACCCGGCTGCTGGTGCCGCTGGCCAGCCCGGCCGTCGCGACGCACCTCGCCACCACCGGTGTCCGGCTGAAGGCCCTGCGGGCCGACACGCTGGCGTGGGTCGAGCGGCACCCCGGCTACGCGGCCCGTGCCCTCGCCCCGGCCGCGCTCGGCAGACCCGGGCCGGCCCGCCGTGGTGCCGAGGACGTGCTGCGCCTCGCCGCGGCCCGGCACCGCGACGAGCTGCTCGAGGCGGCCGAGGACAGCCACGGCCCGCAGGCCCGGGAGGCGCTCACGGCGCTGCTCGGCGCCGACCCGCTGCGGCTGCTCCCCGCGAAGATCCCCGACCTGCCCGCCTGGGCCGAGCCGGCCCTCCTGCCGCGCATCCTGCTCACCGGCGGCTCCGGCGCCCTCGGCTTCGACGCGACGCGGCACGTGTGCACGATGCTCGCCATCTCCAAGCCCGACGACGTCTACCCGGGCCTGGCGATCGTGCGCGAGGCCTGCGAGCCGCGCTCGCTCGCCGAGTTCGCCTGGGCGATGTTCACCACGTGGCAGAGCGTCGGCGCCCCGCCCAAGCAGGCGTGGCCGCTGCACGCGCTGCGCTGGTTCGGCGACGACGACACCGTCCGGCGCCTCGCCCCGATCATCCGCGCCTGGCCCGGCGAGGGCGGCCACGCCAAGGCCGTCACGGGCCTGGACATCCTGGCCGAGATCGGCACCGACATTGCCCTGATGCACCTGCACGGCATCGCGCAGCGGGTCAAGTTCAAGGCCCTCAAGGAGCGCGCCGCCGAGAAGATCGACGAGGTCGCCGCCGGCCTGGGTCTCAGCGCCGAGCAGCTCGCCGACCGGCTCGTGCCCGACTTCGGGCTCGACGCCCGCGGCACGCTGACCCTCGACTACGGCCCGCGCCGGTTCGTCGTCGGGTTCGACGAGCAGCTGCGGCCCTTCGTGACCGACTCCTCCGGCGCCCGGCGCAAGGACCTGCCGAAGCCGGGGGCCCGCGACGACCAGCGGCTGGCGCCGGAGGCGTACAAGGCGTTCGCCGCCCTGAAGAAGGACGTGCGCACGGTCGCGGCCGACCAGATCAGCCGCCTGGAGACGGCGATGCTGACCGAGCGCACCTGGCCCGTCGCCGACCTGCGCGCCTACCTCGTCGAGCACCCCCTGCTCGGCCACATCACCCGGCGCCTGGTGTGGTCGGCGAACGGGCTGAGGTTCCGGGTCGCCGAGGACCTGACGTTCGCCGACGCCGAGGACGAGACGGTCAGGCCGCCGCAGGACGCCACCGTCCGCCTCGTCCACCCGGTGCGGCTGGCGGCCGGGGAGCTGGCCGCGTGGTCCGGCGTCTTCGCCGACTACGAGATCCTGCAGCCCTTCCCGCAGCTGGCCCGGGCCGTGCACACCCTCACCCAGGACGAGCTGGGCGGCACCACCCTCGAGCGCTTCGGCGGGCGTGACTACCCGACCACCACGCTGCTCGGGCTGGAGCGGCGGGGCTGGCACCGCGGCGAGCCGATGGACGCGGGCGTGCAGAACTGGCTGTGGAAGCCCACCCTCGACGGCGGCGCCATCGTGGCCGACCTGGACCCGGGCATCCCGATCGGCGCCCTGGACGTCTTCTCGGCCCAACGCATCCGCGCGATCTGGCTCAACACCGGCCCGGGCGGCTCGTGGAGGCCGCAGCGGCTGACCCGCACGTTCGCCACGCTCGACCCGCTGGACGCCTCGGAGATGCTGCGCGACCTGACGGAGGTGCTCGGCACGACACGGTAGGGCCCCTGACGGGCCACAGACCCCCGCACGGCCGGGCCCGCACGGCCGGGCCCGCACGGCCGGGCCCGCACGGCCGGGCCCGCACGGCCGGGCCCGCACGGCCGGGCCCGCACGGCCGGGCCGCCGATCGAGCCGCTCCTGCACGCCGACGGCGTCCGGAACTGACCCGGCAGGCCGCTTCCCGCATCCGCTCGCGACGGCAGAGGCCGAGCCGGGCTACTCACGCGCGGCACCGAAACCGGGGACCGCCTCCCCGGCACGCGCCTGGGGCCGGGCTACTCCTGGAGGCTCGCCGGGTCCCAGGCGTCGGGGGCGGCCGGCGTAGCCGAGCAGATCCTGGTAGCTGTCGCGGCACAGCGCTTGGAAGCGGGCGGCGCTGGAGGGTGCGCTGGTCAAGGGCCGGCTCGCGGTGGGCGGTCGTCACCGGGTACGTGTCCGCCCGGGCCCGATCATTGCAGCGTCGCGGCGTGCAGGGCGCGCATCGAGCGGATGGTCGAGCGGATCTCCTGGAGTACGGCGCTGACCGGGGCGTCGGGCCAGGCGAAGCCGACGGTGTCGACGCCGCAGCCGTGGGGCAGGCCCAGCAGGCGTACCGCGTCGGCGTGCTGGAACGGCACGTACAGGTCGGTCGTCACGAGCAGCACCCTGGCTCCCCTCAGGCCGCCGCCGACGGACTCGGCCCAGGCGGTCAGCGTGTCACCGGTGTGGGCCCGGGCGCCCGGGCGCGACGGCTGCGCGGCCACCACGTCCACGGGCCCCAGTGCCTGGCGCAGGGCGAGCCGCAGCCCGTCGGCCTCGGTGGCGTCGGGCGCGAGGCCGCCATAGCGCGCGAGGACGTCACGGTGCGCGAGGCCGCCTTCGTGCGCGAGGCCGCCTTCGTTCGCCAGGCCGCCACGGTGCGTGAGGCCCGCGTCGAGCGCGAGGCGGGCGTCGGCCGCCTCGGCCCCGAGGGGGCGGAAGCTGGCCAGCCCGGCCGTGCGGCCCACGCGGACGCCGCTGGCCAGCAGCCTTGCGAGGTGGCGGGCCCGGGCGAACCCGCTGCGCACGCGGCCGCCGAGCACGAGTGCGTGATCGTACCGGGCGGACGGCGGACGGTTGCGGCCCGACAGGCCGAGCGCGGCCGCCGCCGCCCGGACGAGGTCCGCCACGTCGGGCGGGAACTCGCGGACGGCGGCGTCGGCGCGCTCGGCGCCATGGCGGAAGTCCCACGCCGCCGCGGAGAAGTCGTCGGCCGCCTGCAGCGCCTCGGCCAGGCCGTCGAGCGGCAACGCCCCGCCGGAGCCGGAGCCGTCGCGCGGCAACGGCCCGCGAGCGTCGGAGTCGTCGCGCGGCGGCACCCCACCGGAACCGGAGCCGTCCCGCGGCAGCGGCCCGCGACCGCCGGAGTCGCCGCGCGGCGGCACCCCGCCAGCGCCGGAACCATCCCGCGGCAACGCCCCACCAGCGCCGGAACCATTCCGCGGCGGCACCCCGACGGGGGCGGAGTCGTCGTGCGGCGGCATCCCGTCAGGGCGGGAAGTGCCACGCGGCAGCGCCCCGCCGAAGCGGGACATGAGGGTGGTGAGCTCCGGGGAGTACAGCCAATGGAGCATCGACTCCTGCAGCTCGCGCCGATCGGGACCGCCCGGCGGGCACGGCAGGAGCTGGGTCACGGGGCCTACTGTAGCTGCGGGCAGACCCGGTGCAGACCCCCGGCGAGGGCGGCTTTCGCGGCGGCGGGCCGGCGAGGAACTATTCTCCTCCCACGTCCACCTGCCCGGCGGGCCCGCGCCGGTGCGCAGGTTCCCGCCCGGCCCCATCGACCCCCGGCAAGGTCCTCGATCTCTCACGCTGCTGTTCGACCGGGCCGCCGACGGGTACACGGCGATGGGCGAACGTCGCGCGATCAACAGCACCCATCCACACAAAAGCCCCATTTGGAGCGTCCGTCATGCAACTGCAGCCGGTCCGGCCCACCGCGAAGGCCTCGGCACATCTTTTCACCGGCGACGTGTACCTGACCCCGGTCTACAGCGGGACCGGGCCGTCGCGGATGACCGTCGTGCTCGTGCGCTTCACGCCTGCGGCCCGCACCAACTGGCACTCCCACGCCGTCGGTCAGACCCTCCACGTCACCGAGGGCGTCGGGCTGGTCGGCACCCGCGACGGCACCGTCCTGCGCATCCGCGCCGGTGACACCGTCATCTGCCCGCCCGGCGAGGAGCACTGGCACGGCGCCGCCGCCGACACGTTCATGAGCCACCTCGCCATGTTCGAGGCCGAGCCCGGCGGCAGCGACCCCACCACCTGGCTCGAACCGGTCCCCGACGAGGGGTACCGGGCCGCGAACCGGATCACCTGACGCCGTGCATGAGGCGGCGGATGGCCGGGGTCAGGGCGGCGATGGCGGCGCCCAGGGCGATGGCGGCGCCGCCCAGGATCGAGAAGTACGGCACCTCGTGGGCAGGGTCGTAGCGGGTGGCCAGCGCCC
Organism: Dactylosporangium sp. NPDC051485; assembly: GCF_040682015.1. NCBI lineage: Bacteria > Bacillati > Actinomycetota > Actinomycetes > Micromonosporales > Micromonosporaceae > Dactylosporangium > Dactylosporangium sp. NPDC051485. Next base: position 6,151 of record NZ_JBFAZW010000149.1, on the reverse strand, counting down.
CCGCCGCGGCCGTGCCCAGGGCGACGGACAGGAAGAACAGGGCCACCATCTGGGTATGGAAGGCGGCCGGGGCCAGCTTCGTGGACAGCGACAGCCCGACCGGGGACAGCAGGAGCTCGGCGACGGTGAAGACCAGGATCACGCCGGCCAGGCCCGCCAGCGGGGCGCCGCCCCGGCCCGTGCCCGACATCGGCAGGAACAGCAGGAAGGCCACGCCCATGAGGACCGTGCCCGCGGCGAACTTCACGGGGGTGGACGGCTGGCGCTCGCCCAGGCGGGTCCACAGGGCGGCGAAGACGCCGGACAGGACGATGATGAAGACCGGGTTGATGGACTGCACCCACGACACCGGCATCTGCCAGCCGAACAGCGAGCGGTTCAGGCGCTGGTCGGCGTAGACCGTCAGGACCGTGAACTGCTGCTGGTACAGCGACCAGAAGCCGGCGCTGGCCACGAACAGCGGGATGAAGGCCAGCACCCGGTCGCGCTCGACCCGGCCGACGGCCGGGCTGGACAGGATCACGGCGAAGTAGGCCAGGGCCGCGGCGGCGCTGAGCACGACCACGACGACGGCCAGATGGCGCCGGCCGAGGATGCCGATGACGGCCATCGACGCCAGGGCCAGCGCCGCGACGAGGGCCACGCGGGAGCGGGGCAGGGGATGCGGGACGACGTTGGCCTGTGCCGGGAGCCGATGCCTGCCCAGGGTGTACTGCACCAGCCCGATCGCCATCCCCAGCGCCGCGAGGGCGAAGCCGTAGTGGAAGCCCGCCGACGTCTGCAGCAGCCCGGTCAGCAGCGGCCCGGCCAGCGCGCCCAGGTTGACGCCGAGGTAGAACAGCGAGAAGCCGGCGTCGCGGCGCGGGTCGTGCTCGTCGTAGAGCGCGCCGACGATGGCGGTGGCGTTGGCCTTCACGCCGCCGCTGCCCAGCGCCACGCAGACCAGGCCCAGCCCGACGCCGGGCAGGCCGGGCACGACGGCCAGGAGGATGTGGCCGGCCATGACGAGCACGGCGCTGCCGAACAACACCCGCTCGCCGCCGATCGCCCGGTCGGCGAGCCAGGCGCCCGCGATGGTGGAGAGGTAGACGAAGCCGCCGTACGCCCCCACGATGCTCGTCGCGGTGGCCTCGTCGATGCCGAGGCCACCGCGGGAGCTCTGGTAGTACAGGTAGATCAGCAGGATGCCCTGCATGCCGTAGAACGAGAACCGCTCCCACAGCTCGACGCCGAACAGGTTGGCCAGCGCCCGCGGCTGCCCGAAAAAGGTCGGCACGAATGGGCGTTACCCCTGATCAGGTCCCGTACACCTGGAAGGTGAACAGCGAGTAGCCCCACGGGGTGGCGCGCGTGGTGCCGTAGATGCGCACGTACCGCCCGGAGCCGCTCAGCCCGGTGTTGTCGTCCTCGCCGCCGTTGCCGCCCGTCACCGAGCGCAGCGTCGTCCAGGTCGTGCCGTCGTTCGAGATCTGGATCTGGTACGCCGACCCGTACGCGGCCTCCCAGACCAGCCGGACCCGGTTGACGGTGTGCGTGGCGCCCAGGTCGACCCGGATCCACTGCGGGTCCGAGAACGCGCTGGACCACCGGGTGGTGGTGGAGGCGTCGACGGCGTTGGACGCGGGGTAGGAGGCGTTCTCCACGCTGGAGGCCGTCGCCGGGTGGTTCAGGGCCAGATCGGTCTGCGGCGGCTGGCTGACGACCGAGCAGTCGCCGTTGCCCTCGGCGGCGTAGCGGATGCCGCCGAGCAGCAGGTTGCGGAAGCCCGCCTCGGAGTAGCTGGCCTGCGTGTGGCCCATGCCGGTGTAGAAGGAGCGTCCGCCGTCGTAGGCGCGGCACCACGTGTTGGGGTGGTCGGCGCCCATCGAGCCGCCGCTGTAGGTCGATTCGTCCAATGTGGTCAGGACGTGGACCGACCCGCGCGGGTTGGTGCGGTAGTTGTACCACTCGTCGGTGCGGCTCCACGCGGCCGGCAGGCCCGCCGTGGCCGGGTGGCTCGGGTCGGCCACGCGGACCGTGGCCGTCTGGATCGCCGGGTGGCTCAGGAAGTACGCCCCGACGAGCCCGCCGTACCAGGCCCAGTCGTACTCGGTGTCGGCGGCGGCGTGCACGCCGACGTAGCCGCCGCCGGCCCGGATGTAGTTCTCGAACGCCGCCTGCTGGGTGGCGTCGAGCACGTCGCCGGTGGTGGACATCCACACGACGGCCTTGAAGCGGGCCAGGTTGGCCGCGTTGAACTGGGTGGCGTCCTCGGTCGCCTCGACGGCGAAGTTGTTGGCGGCGCCCAGGTCGCGCACCGCCTGGATGCCGGTGGGGATGGAGTCGTGGCGGAAGCCGGCGGTCTTGCTGAACACCAGGACGGTGTAGGCCGGGGCGGCGTGGGCGGGCACGGCGGTCAGGCCGAGCCCCGCCGTCACGACGGCCAGGCCGAGCGCGAGTTTACGAAACACCGTAGACCTCCAAGCTGTAGAGCGAGTAGCCCCACGCGGTCCCCCGCGCGGTGCCGTAGATGCGCACGTACCGGGCCGTGGCGGACAGCCCCGTGTTGTCGTCCTCGCCGCCGTCGCCACCCGTGACGGACCTGATGGTCGTCCAGGTGGTGCCGTCGTTCGAGGTCTGGATCTGGTACGCCTTTCCGTACGCCGCCTCCCACAGCAGCCGGACCCGGTTGAACGCCTTCGGGGCGCCCAGGTCGACCTGGATCCACTGTGGATCGGAGAACGCGCTGGCCCACCGCGTCGTGGGTGAGGCGTCCACGGCGTTGGACGCGGGATAGGCCGCCGACTCGGTGCTCGACGCCGTCGCCGGCTTGTTCAGGGCCAGGTTCGTCGTCGTGGATGTCGTGCCGGTGGCGAGCGTGAAGCTGTCGAGGTCGAACAGCGCCGCGGTCGTGTTGCCGGAGAACGTGAGGTACAGCTGCGTGCTCGTGCTCGGCGCGCCGCTGATGGTGCCGGTCACCGTCGTGAACGTCTCCCACGACCCGGTCGCGGGCACGGTCGCCGAGCCGATGACGGTGCCGGTCGGCGAGCCGGTGCGCAGCTGCAGCGTGCCGCCCGCGCCGCCGGAGGAGGCCCGGGCGGTGAACGAGGTGGCGTTGTCGAGCTTGTACGGGTCGAACTCGATCCAGTCACCGTTGTTGATGTCGCCGACGGTCATGCCGCCCTCGGCCTGGGTCTTGCTGTACTTGTTCACCCCGGACGAGGTCTTGTAGTGCTCGGCCTGGCGGTGCTTGGGGCCCAGGATGTTCTGCGCGTGGGTGGTCAGGCCGCCCTTGTCGGTGTACTGCGCGTCGAAGATCGGGAAGACGTTCGCCGCGTCGTCGTGCTCGCCGTCGACCGGGATGGTGATGGTGCCCGAGCACCCGGTCTGCGACGTGATCTGGTGCGCGTGCTGGTCGTGGCCCAGCAGGTAGTTCATCGTCACCTTCGAGCAGTCGATCGGGCCGTCCTCGGGGTCGGTGACCGTGACGCTCCACGGCACCGCGTCGCCGAACGAGGCCAGCTGGCCCGGCGCCGGGGCGTTGACGACGACCGTCGGGGCCGTGTTGCCGACGCTGATCGGCACGCTCGCGGTGCCGGTCGCGCCCTGCGGGTCCTTCACGGTCAGGGTGGCGACGTAGTTGCCGTTGGTCGTGTACGTATGCGACGGGTTCGCCGCCGTGGACGTACCCCCGTCGCCGAACGCCCACGAGTACGTCAGGGCGCCGCCCTCGGGGTCGGACGAGCCGGCCGAGGAGAACGTCACGGCGAGCGGGGCGGCCCCGGACGTCTTGCTGGCCGAGGCGGCCGCGGTCGGCGCACGGTTGCCGCCCGAGCCGACGTAGTCGTAGCGGTACAGCGCCGAGTAGGCGTCCCCGTTGAAGAAGCCGGTGCCGTAGTCCAGGACGTACAGCGACCCGTCCGGGCCGAACTGCATGTCCATCACCTGCTTGCCGTTCCACGGGAAGTTGTCGATCGCCCCCGGCGAGCCGTCGGCGTTGACGGTGATCGGTTTGATCCAGCCGCGGCCGAACTCGCCCGCGAAGAACTGCCCGTCCAGCGACGCCGGGAACTTGGTCGTCGACGGGTTGCTCGCGTTGTACCGGTAGACCGGGCCGGCCATCGGCGACTCCGAGCCGCCGCCGAACGCGGGCGGGCTGCCGGCGTCGCCGGCGTAGCGGATCCAGGCTGCCTTGGCGGGGGGCAGCGACGTCAGGCCGGTGTTGCGGAACGAGTTGTTCGTCGGGCCGCCGGCGCAGTTGTACTTCGGCCCCGTGGTGTTGGTCGCGAAGTCCCACTCGTTGTAGGTCTCGGTGGTGGTGTTCGTGCCGGTGCAGTACGGCCAGCCGTAGTTGCCCGGGCCGGTCACCCGGTCGAACTCGACCTGGCCGGACGGGCCGCGGTTCGGGTCGGTGGTCCCCGCGTCCGGGCCGTAGTCACCGACGTAGACGATGCCGGTCCCCTTGTCCACGCTGAGCCGGAACGGGTTGCGGAAGCCCATGGCGTAGACCTCGGGCCGGGTGTTGGCGGTGCCCGGCGCGAACATGTTGCCCGACGGGATCGAGTACGAACCGTCGGCGTTGACCTTGATCCGCAGGATCTTGCCGCGCAGGTCGTTGGTGTTGCCGGCGGTGCGCTGCGCGTCGTAGGCGGGGTTGCGGTTCGTGCGCTCGTCCAGCGGTGCGTACCCGGACGACTCGAACGGGTTGGAGTCGTCGCCGGTGGACAGGTACAGGTTGCCGGCCGCGTCGAAGTCCATGTCGCCGCCGACGTGGCAGCACATGCCGCGGCTGGTCGGCACCTCCAGGACCGTCACCGCGCTTGCCGTGTTGAGCGTGTAGTCGGCGTTGAGCGTGAACCGGGACAGGCGGTTGACCCCGGTCCACGTGGCCCAGTCGGCGGCGGTGCCGTTGGCCGGCGCGTCGCCCGCGGGGGTGTTCAGCGGCGGCGCGTAGTACAGGTAGATGTAGCGGTTCGTGGCGAAGTTCGGGTCCGCCGCGACGCCCTGCAGCCCCTCCTCGTCATGGGTGTACACGGGGATGTTGGCGATCACCGACGTCTTGCCGGCCGCGTCGGTGCGCCGCAGTGTGCCGTCCCGGGCGGTGTGCAGCACCGAGCGGTCCGGCAGCACCGTGATGGCCATCGGCTCGCCCGTCGAGGCGACGCCCTTGGCCAGGGTGACCTGCTGAAAGTCCGCGGCGTTGATGGCCGCCGCGGCGGGAGCGGCGGTTGTGGCCAGCACGCCGAGCCCCGGCATGAGCAGGATCAGGGCGGCCGCCGCCGGCCGCCATCGTGGATGTCGGTTCACTTGCTTTCCCTTCCTGACCGACGCCAGGCAGGGCGCGCGCCGACGCGCCGCAGCCAGAGATGGATCTCCTAGAGAGCGCTCTCGGGTGCGGCAACACTATGGGGTTCCCATCGATGTGTCCAGATGTATCGCCAAAACTGGCAAAACTTTCGCCGAATCAGCGGAAAGTCCATCCCGCCCGAGCGGCACGGCTTCGCCCGCGAACGCCGCATCGGCGACGACCACCGGGTCGCCACCCGCACCGCCGGCTACGGACAGCCGGGAAATCCCGGGTCGCGGGCCTCGTGGCGCCACTCGATGCGCGCGAAGTCCTCCGCGCTCATGACGCCGCGGCTGTGCTCCCGCACCCCGTCCAGCACCGCCTGCTCCGCCACCACGACCCGCAGCCGCGCCCCCGGCACGCCGCGGACCTGCTCGACCTCGGCCCGCAGCTGCCGCTCGAGCCCGTCGAGGGTGCGCCGGGCGCGCTGCGCCCACCGGGCGGCGGCGGCCGAGGAGTCCTGGTCGTCGGCGTAGACGAGGCGCCCGTCGGGGCCGACCCGCACGCCCCACAGCGGCCAGGCGTACCCCTCCCCCTTGGCCTCGACCAGCACCAGCCCGCCGTCCTCGACGCGCAGCCCGTCGAAGTCGTGCTGGCCGAGCCGGTACTGCCGCCCGTGCCGCACCCCGGTGACCTGCTCCTGGTACAACGCGGCCGGCCGCGCCACCGGCTGCCCCGACGGGTGCCAGTCCCCCGGCCCGTCCCCGGCCGGCTCCTCGCACGGCGGGGGCGCCACACGGGACAGTCGCCGAGTCTGCACCATCACCACCACCAGATCGTCGAGAAACAAGGTCCACTCATGCTTGTACACCGCTGCCCCCCACT
>NZ_JBFAZW010000148.1:0-21667 GCF_040682015.1 Dactylosporangium sp. NPDC051485 | reverse complement strand
CGGTGGCCGGGGACGGCCGCCTCCAGCGGCGCGGCGGACAGGGCGGCCATCGGCGCGACGCGGCTGGCCGTGAGCGCGGGCAGCAGCGCGGCCAGCACGGTGGCCACGGTGCCCGCGACCAGGCCGATCACCACCGTGGACGGGCCGAGCACGAGGCGGTCGATGCGCACCGCGTGGCCGAGCGCGTCGCGGCCGACGAGCAGCGCCCAGCCGACGGCGGCGCTGGCCAGCAGGCCGCCGGCCGAGGCCACCACGCCGACGACCAGGGCCTCGAGCACGACGGAGCCGAACAGCTGACGGCGGGAGGCGCCGACACAGCGCAGCAGCGCCAGCTCGCGCACCCGCTGGGCGACCAGGATGGCGAAGGTGTTGGCGATGACGAAGACGGACACGGCCAGGGCGACCAGGCCGAACGCGAAGAGCACGATCAGGAAGCCGTTGACGTACTTGGCGGCGGCCACGGCATAGGCCTGGCGCAGGGCGGCGCCGTCCAGCACGTGCACGCCGCCGAGGCTCCCGCGCACCCGCGCGGCCAGCTCGGCCTCGCCGACGCCGGGTGCGGCGGTCGCGACGATCTCGGCATACCCGGTGGCGCCGGCGATGCCGCGCATGTCGGCGGGGGTCAGGGCGGCCACCGACAGCCCGGCGAAGCGCTTGTTGGCGCCGAGGTCGAACGTGCCGACCAGGGTCAGGCCGAGCGGCGTGGCGCCGGGGCCGACCACGGAGACCGGGGCGCCCAGGCGGAAGCCGTGCGCCTGCGCGGTGGTGGCGTCGATCGCGATCTCGCCGTCGCGCTCGGGCAGGCGGCCCGAGGACGTGTCGAACATGGACAGGGTCGCGTCCCCGGGGACCGACACGGCCCAGCCGGCCCGGCCGAAGTTGGCGATCAGGCGCCCCTGGGGGTCGAGCATCGACAGGCGCTCGGCCATGCGGCCGTCGGCGTGGGCCACGCCGGGCACGGCGCGCACGTTGTCCAGGTCGCCGAAGCCGAGGCGGCGGGTGGTCTCGGCGAAGCCGGAGGTGCGGTCGCCGAAGGGCATGCGGTCGGGCCCGACCGAGGCGTCCACGTTGCGGGCCGCTCGGGCAAGATCGTCGTAGAACGCGGCCCGCGCGGTGTCGCCATACACGAGGGTGCCGGCAAGGAAGCCGACCCCGATCATGACGGCGACGGCGGTCAGCACAAGTCGTACCTTGTGTGCACGCAGTCCGGCGAGTGTTGTTCTGAGCACGAGGCGACTGTACTGAGGGGGTCTGACAATTCATGTCCATGTGGTCGGCGGTCCGGCTCTGGTTCGATCCCGACGAGGTCCGCTCGGTCGGCAGCACGCCCGACTACCGGTTCTCGCTGGCCAACGAGCGCACGTTCCTGGCATGGCTGCGCACCGCGCTCGCGCTGATCGGCGGCGGCCTCGCGGTCGCCCAGTTCCTGCCGGAGCACCGGCTACGCGCCGCGGTCGCCGTGTCACTGCTCGCGCTCGGTGGCCTGGTCGCGATCCGGGCGGTCGATCACTGGGCCCGCAGCGAGCGCGCGATGCGGCTGGGTGAGGCGCTGCCCCCGTCGCGCTTCCCGGCCATCCTCGCCCTCGTGGTCACCCTCGGCGCGGGCGCGCTGCTGATCGCGACGCTGCTATGAGCCCAGAGCCCAACGCCTCCGAGCCTGGAAAACCCGGCAACGGTACGGCGGGCAGCCCCTCCGGCAGCACCGGCCCCACGCGACCGGGCGACGGCGCGCCGGACAACGGCGACATGGCGCCCGCCCTGTCCCCGCAGCCGCCCCCGGGCGCCCAGCGGGAGCGCACCCAGCTGTCGTGGCGCCGGACCCTTGTCTCGTTCAGCGCGGTGGCCCTGCTGCTGGGGCGCCTGGCCGCGGTACACCTGGATCCCACCACCGCGGCCTTGGCCCTCGCCGCGGTCGCGCTGGTCTGGGCGGCCGCGGTGCGGCTCATCATGCGCCGGGTCCGCAACGTCGCCACCCCGGTCGGGCGATCATTGGCCGGCCTGGTCGGGCTCATTCTGCTGTACTGCGCCATGGCCACCCTGTTGCTGATGCCATGACCCCCTCCACTGAGTCATGATGGCGCCATGGGACGCGCATTTCCCTTCCTGATCGTGCTGGTCGCGACGTTGATCGCACTGATCGACTGCCTGTCCTCAGAGCGTGAGGACATCCGCGGGCTGCCCCGGCCCGTCTGGTTCCTGGTGATCCTGCTGCTGCCGATCGTCGGTCCGGTCGCGTGGTTCTTCGCCGGCCGCCCCGTGTCGCTCGAGCAGCGCGCAGGAGTGGTCGCGGGCGGCCGTAGCCGTCGGCGGGTGACCGCGCCCGACGACGACCCCGACTTCCTCCGCGGCATCGACACCGCCCAGTCCCGCCGCGACGCCGAGTTGCTGCGCCGGTGGGAGGAAGACCTGAAACGCCGCGAGGACGACAACCCGGGCACTTGACGGGCTGACCAGCACCACCACGACCCGGGCAGGCCTTCGCCGGCCCAGGCCGGCCACGAGCACGCGCCGCGCGGGCGCGGGCACAGGTCAGGCAGGCCCCTGGGCGGTCCCAGGCTGGGCGGCCGGGCGAGCGCGGCGCACGCCGCAGGGCCGCGGGCAGGCGCGGGCCACAGGCCAGTGCGCAGGCAACGCCGAGGACGATCAGCACGCACAGAGTGCAGCGCGCCCAGAGTTCAGCACGCACAGACGCCCCAGAGCGGCCCCGGAACGGGGCAAGCCGCCCTCAGACCGGGCCGGGCGGGGCGCGCTCAGAACGGCAGAGCCTCCCCTGGTCAGAGTGAGCCCTTGGGCGCCACCCATTCAACGGGTTGACCGGTGATGGCGGCGATGCGGTCGTAGTCGGCGTCGTAGTGGAGCACGGTCGCACCGTGCAGTTCAGCGGTGGCCGCGATGATGAGGTCGGGCAGGCGGAAGTGGCGGTGCTGGCTGGTTGTCGCGAGCGCCCGATGCGTGTCAAGCGCTCGCGTCATTGCCTGTGCGGTTACGTCGATCCAGCGATGCCCATGTAGTGCTGCCCACAGCATCTCGTAGCTCTTCGGATCCGGTGCGTTGTTGAGGTATTCGAGGGAGGTCATCTGGCAGGCGGCCAGTCGTCCTTCCGTAAGCAGTGTCTCGAACCGGCTGCGTACCCGTGGATGTTGTCCTTGCAGCACATACACCGAGGTGTCTGCCAGATAGATCGGGCCAGGCATCAGGCCGCATCGGCCTCTCGTGCGTCTTCGGCGAGTCGGGACAGGTCACGTCCACCGCCGTAGCCCCATGCGTGATGGGAGTCGCCGAAGTCAATCTGCACGCTGTCGAACGCCGCAACGATCTCGGCGGCCTTGCGGCGTATCGCAAAGGCGTGGAGAGCCGCATTGATGGTCGCGACCTTGCTGTCCGTGCCGAGCTCTACGCGGGCTGCGTCCAGCCACTCATCGTTGACGTCGACCGTGATGCGTGTCATGGGAACACCGTAGCACCAGATCGTACGGAGTTGAGACACCAAGATCACTTAATGTCGCTCACCAACTTCCGCATCGACTGAGTGCTGCCTTCCACCAGACTGGGCCGCCCGGAGCCACATCAGCCCAGCCTGCTGACCGCGCCGGCAAGGCGAGGGGCAGGGTCGAGCCGGGCGCGGTCAGGACGGCGGCACGCAGACCGTGAGCGCGCCCGGGCGCACGCGGGCCGAGAGGCGACGGCCGGGCGCGATGACGTCGCCGTCGATTTCGCGCGGCTCCTCGCGGGTCGCGTGGATCTCCACCGCGCGGGCGCGGAAGGTCTCCAGGCCCGGTGCGGCCCGGCGGGCCAGCAGTACGCCGCCGGCAAGGCGCGCCCAGTCCGCCACGTGGGCCGGGGTGAGGACCGCGACGTCGAGCTCGCCGTCGTCCAGCTGGGCGTCGGGGAACAGGCGGATGCCGCCCTGCAGGCGGCCCACGTTCGCCACCAGCACCGCGGCCGCGCGGCGGTGCAGCCAGCGGCCGCCGTCCAGCCGTATCCGCACCGACATCCGCCGGCGGGTGAGATTGCGCAGGCCGGACGCAACGTAGGCGGCCCAGCCGAAGCGGCGCTTGGCGTCGTCCGGCGTCTCGCCGACCATTGCCGCGTCGAAGCCCATGCCAGCCATCACGGTGAACGCGCCCGCGCCCTCGACCTCCCCGACGTCGATGCGCCGGCGCTCCCCCGCGACGGCGACGGCGACCGCCTCCGCGACGTCGCGCGGGATGCCGAGGTTGGTGGCGAGCAGGTTGCCGGTGCCGGAGGGGATGAGTGCCACGGCCACATCGCTGCCGGCCAGCTCGCCGGCGACCGCCATGACGGTGCCGTCGCCGCCGTAGACGAGGACCACCTCCACGCCGGCCTCCGCGGCCGCGCGGGCCATGCCGCAGCCGGGGTCCTCGGGCGTGGTCTCCAGCCACAGCGGCTCCGGCCAGCCGGCCGCGGCCAGCGCGTCGCGCAGCTCGCGGCGCCGCTCCTCGATGTCCGTGGCCTTGGAGGGATTGATGACCACCGCGGATTTGACGCTCACGCGGCCACCTCGCAAGGGCCGGCCCGTCGCGCCGCGCGGCGACCGGCAGCCGTCTCCCGTCCACCGCGCGGACGCGCACCACAGACGAAGCTCACGGTCCAAACCTCCACTGTCGGGGACGGCACCGCCAAGCGCCGCGCCGCCGAGGACGGCAGCCCACAGACCTGCGGCGCACAGCCTCGGGGGTCACGTGCCGACCTTGCGGTAGCGGGCCTGGAAGCAGCAGTAGACGCCGAACGCGGCCACCCCGGCCGCGACCGCCACCAGCAGGAACTTGCCGTACGGCTGCCCGGCCAGCGTGTGCAGCGCCGCGTCCAGCCCCCGGGACTTCCCGGGATCGTTGGTGACGGCCGCGTCGATCAGCAGGTACCCGACGATGCCGAACGCGACGCCCTTGGCGACGTAGCCGATCCGACCGGCGTGGATCGCGACCGTGCGGTGGCGCGGGGCGGCGATCGTGAGCTTGCGGGCGAACTTGCGCTTCCAGCCGTACCAGGCCATCCCCAGGCCGAAGGCGAGGACGGCCAGACCGAGGAGGCCGACCAGCCACTCCCCCGCCGCGCGGGCCATCAGCCCGGCGGTGACCTGCTGCTGTTGCTGCGCGCTGGAGGACGGCGCGCCGAGCACCACCCTGCCCGCGGTCCACGCGAGGACGCCGTAGATCACCACGCGGGCGGCCGAGGAGATCCGCTCGAGGATTCGTTCGCGTCCGTGCGACTCGCGGTGGCCCCAGGCGACCAGGATCGCCTGCCACACGGCGAGGGCGACCAGGCACACGATGACAAACCACAGCAGGAACTCACCAAAGGGTTGCTCAGCCAGCTTCCGGAATGCCCCGGACTGGTCGCCCTCTTCGTCGGCCCGGCCGAACGCGATCTGCGCGGCCACCCAGGCCAGGGCCAGGTGCAACAGCCCGTACCCGATGAAGCCGACCCGCGTCAGCGCCTTCAGCAGATCGTTGTTCGTCACGTTCTGGCATTCCCCCGATTGGGCATGATGGCAAACGTGAGGAGCGACAAGGCGGCCATTTGGCGCATGGCGGGGTTCGGCGTGGCGGCCTTGTTGTTCAGCGTGCTGGTGATCGCCGTGCGGGCTCGGTGGGTGCCCCTGGAGTCGCTCGACCGCGGCGTCGCCGACGGGCTCAACGCGCTGGTCGCACCGCACCGGCCGCTGGTCACGCTCATGGGCGGGATCAGCCGGCTGGGCAGCTTCGGCGTCCTGGCCTGGCTGGTCGCCATCGCCGCGATCCTGCTGCTGGTCCGCCGCCGGCTGCGGCTCGCCGGCTTCCTGGTCGCCACCACCCTCGGCGGCCTCGTGCTCGACCCGACGCTCAAGCTCGCCGTCGGCCGGCTGCGCCCGGTCGTCGAGCGGCCCGTCGCGCACGGGGGCGGCAACAGCTTCCCGAGCGGCCACGCGCTCAACTCGTTCATCTGCTACGCCGTGCTGCTGGTGGTGTTCCTACCGGCGCTGCCCGCCCGGTGGCGCCGCCCGGCGTTGCTAGCCGGCGGCGTCGTGGTCCTGCTGATCGGCTTCAGCCGGCTCGCGCTGGGCGTGCACTTCCTCTCCGACGTGACGTCACCGAGCCCGCGACCGCGCGTCCGGCACCGGCGGCCGCACAACCGGCCCGGGCGACCCCATGAGGCGAGCATCGGCTCGGACAACGTGTCGCTGCGCCCCCTGGACCCACGACTCGGAGCTCATCTGCGCGGTCGCCGACCCGACCGGTGACTACGCGCGGTCGCTGCGCCGGTGGCTGACCCGAGAGCACCTACACATCGACGTTCATGAAGATAATCGGGACGCATTCATCGATGCGTTCGCGCGCCGCGCCGCCGGGCTGCTGGCGTGGCGCGACGGCGGAAGGCAAGGCCCGCGGCCACCCGGGCGTCTGCTGCGGCACCGCGGGTCACGCCTGGACTCGCCGGTGGTCGGGCGGGCTCTACCGTCCGATCCACGACCCGGATGAGCGCCCGCCCGCGCTGCGGTGAGCGGGTGCCTTCTGACGGTTTTGTGCCGTTCACCATCCGGTCTCCTGGCCGTGCTCCCATCGCGGGATGACCGCGTGGCAACTGGCCTGCATTGACATGGCAGGCACTACGGTGCGTGATGACGGCCTGGTCGAGCAGGCCTTCACGGTGGCGTTCGCCGGCGAGGGCGTCGCACCGGGCACCCCGCAGCACGAGCGCATGCTGGCCGTCGTGCGCAAGACGATGGGGCAGAGCCGGATCGAGGTGTTCCGGCTGCTGCTGGACGGCGACGAGGCGCGCGCCCAGGCCGCCAACGAGACGTTCGAGGAGGCCTACGGGCTGCTCGTCGACGAGGGCGCGGTGCTGCCGATCCCCGGCGCCATCGAGGCCATCAAGGCGCTGCGTGCCAACGGGATCAAGGTGGCCCTGACGACCGGCTTCGCGCGCGCCACCCAGGAGGCGATCATCGACGCCCTCGGCTGGTGGGGCCAGGTCGATCTGGTGCTCTCGCCGGCCGACGCCGGGCGCGGGCGCCCGTTCCCGGACTTCATGCTCGTCTCGGCGCTGAAGCTGGGGGTCGAGGACGTGCGCCGCATGCTCGTCGTCGGCGACACGCCGCTGGACCTCATCGCCGGCCAGCGCGCGGGCGCGGGCCTGCTCGTCGGCGTCCTCACCGGCGCGGGCGACCGCCAGGCGCTGCAGGCCGTGGGCGCGAACGAGGTCATCGGCTCCATCGGCGAACTGCCCCGCCTGCTGGGCCTCGAGTAGGACACCCGGCCTGGAGCAGAACAGGCCGAAGCGCACGAACAGCACCACGACCCACGAGGTACCACCGCCAGACCACCCACAAGGTGGCACAGGCAGTTTCGATCAGGCGAGGTTCGACGAGCGAGGGTAGGCGTCCTCCGGATCGGTGAGCACGTTCACCAGGTACGGCACGCCCGACGCGAACGCGCGCCCCAGCGCCCCCGCCAGGTCCCCCGGCTTCTCCACCGTCTCGCCGGCCCCGCCGAGCGCCTTCACCACGTCGTCGTAGCGCAGCCCCGGCTGCAGGTCCGCGGCCACGTCGTAGCCGTAGATCTGGCGCATCGGGTGCTTCTCCAGCCCCCAGATGCCGTTGTTGCCGACCACGATGACGACCGGCAGCTGCTGGCGGACCAGCGACTCGACGTCCATGAGCGAGAAGCCGGCCGCGCCGTCGCCCATGAGCACGCAGATCTGGCGGTCCGGGTACGTGACCCGCGCCCCCATCGCGTAGCCCATGCCGGTGCCGAGGCAGCCGTACGGGCCCGGGTCGAGCCAGGTGCCAGGGCGGGCGGGCTCGAGGTACTTGCCGGCGTAGGAGACGAAGTCGCCGCCGTCGCCGATGGTCACCGCGTCGTCAGCCAGCACCTTGCGCAGTTCGCCGTAGACCCGGCTGGGCTTGATCGGGTCGGTGTCGGCCTCCAGCGCGTCGACCTCCTTGGCCTTGGCCGCGTTCTCCGCGGCGCGCAGCGTGGCGATCCACTCCTCGTGGTCGGCGACCAGACCGGAGTAGGCCGCGAAGGCGCCCAGGGTCAGCCGCAGGTCGCCCGCGGGGGCGGCGGCCGGGGTCACGTGCCCGGCCTTCTGCGAGGCCGCGTCGGTGACGTGCACGACCTGCGCGCCGCCGAAGTCCCCGAAGCCGAGCCGGAAGTCCAGCGGCGTGCCGACGACCGCGACCACGTCGGCCCCGCCGAAGGCCGGCTTGCGCGCCCGCGCGAACGCGAGGGGGTGGCCGGGCGGCAGCGTGCCGCGCCCCATGCCGTTGGCGAAGACCGGGATGCGCAGCGCCTCGGCGGCCTCGCGCAGTGCGGCGGTGGCGTCGCCGGCCCACACGTCGGAGCCGGCCACGATCACCGGCCGCTGGGCCGCGGCGAGGAGGCTGACGGCGCGGTGCACCTCGTCCGGATCGGGTTCCTCCAGCGGTACCGCGGGAAGAGGCTCCTCCTCGACCTCACCGGTCGAGAACACGACCTCGAGCGGGAGGTCGACGAAGACCGGCCCCCGGTGCGGGGTGAGGGCGGTCAGGGCGGCGGCCCGCATCCGCGCGTAGACCTCGTCGGTGGCGAAGATCGTCTCGGCGTGCTTGGTGACGGCGCGCACGATCGGCAGGTGGTCCATCTCCTGCAGGCTGCCGGAGCCCCAGCGGAACTGCGGCGCGCGGCCGCCGAGCACGACCACCGGCGCGCCGTTGAACATCGCGCTGGTCAGGCCGGACACGCCGTTGGTGACGCCGGGCCCGGCGGTGAGCACGGCCAGCCCGGGGCGGCGCTGCAGCTTGGCCACCGCCTCCGCGGCGAACACGGCGGACTGCTCGTGCCGCACGTCGACGATGCGCACGCCGGCCCGCTTGGCCGCGTCGTACAGCGGGAAGACGTGCCCTCCGGACAGGGTGAACATCTCCTCGACCCCGAAGCCGCGCAGCGCCGCGAGCGCCAGGTCGCCACCGTGCCCGTCGATCGTCGTCATGTGCGAATCCTACTCACATTCATGGGTTGCCGGAGCCGAGCATTCACGGGTCGCCGCGGCCGAGCGCCCGAGAATCGCCCCCGGCCAAGCGCTCAGAGGCCGCCGCAGCCGAACCCGCGCGGGGGCGCCACAGCCGAACGCCCGCGGGTCGCCGCGGCCGGGCGCGGTCGCGAGGTGCCGCGGCCAGGCGCGGTCGCGAGGTACCGCGGCCGGGCTGTCGCGGGTCGCCGCGGCCAGGCGCGGTCCCGCGGTGCTACGGCCGGGCGCGGTCACGGGGCGCTGCAGCCGGGCGCGGGCGCGGAGCCGAGCTCTCACGGGTTGTCGGAGCCCAGCCAGCCCGCCACCGGCTGTGGCCAGCGGTCGGTGGTCAGGTAGTACGAGACGTACCCGGCCACCAGCGGCGTCGCCACCAGCAGCACCAGGACGAACAGCGTGAGCAGTGCCCGGGCGGCGGGGCTGCGGCGCGGGCGCCCGCCCTCGTACGCCTTGGCCGGCGGCGCGGAAACCCGCTGCTGAGGCGGCCGAGACGGGGGCGGCGGCGCGGCGTCCGCGCGGAAGGGCTTGCCGTACTCGTCGTACCGCGTCGACGGCTCCGGCACCGACTGGTACACCCGCCCCTGGTTCTGCGGCGGCGGCGCGGACACGGGCGGACCGGAAACCGGCGGTGGCATCGAAACAGGCGGCCGCGAATTCGGCGGCGCCGAAACAGGCGGCGAAGGAACCGGCGGCCGGGAAACCGGCGGCGGGGAACCCAGCGGTGCGGGAACAGTCGGAGCCGACGAAACCGGCGTCGGCCTGAACGGAGGCGGCGTGTACGGGGGCGCGGAAACCGGCGGCGTCGAAACCGGCGAGGCCGGAGGCGGTGCCGAGACAGGGGTCGAAGAGGCCGGGGCGTCGGGCCACAGTGGACTGTCCACCGGCGGCGCGGACACGGGCGCGCCGAACCCGCCCGACGGCGGCATCGAGAACCCGACGGCCGGCGAAACCGGCGAGGCGGGAGCCGCCGACGAGGCGGGCGACGCGAACGCGGAAGGCGCGGGCGGAGGCGCGAACGCGGAAGGCGACGCAGAAGGCGCGAACGCGGAAGACGCGGAGGCGGGAGGCGCCGAGGCGGGCGACGACGACTGCCACAGCAGCCCCGGAATCTGCGGCAGCACCCCGGTCGCCGGCCCGGGCGCCGGTTCCGCGCCCGTCAGCGTCACCGTCGACCCGGCCAGCATGCTGCCCTCGGCGACGACCAGCTCCGGCTGCTCGATGGCCACCGGCGCCCGCTTCAGCTCGCGGTGCAGCAGCGTCGCCACCAGCGGCATCCGGCTGGAGCCGCCGACCAGGAACACGCCCGCCACCGCGTCCTCGGGCAGCTGCGCCCAGCGCATTACGCCCTCGGTCACCCGCACCGTCTGGCGCAGCATCGGCAGGGCGAGGCCCTCGAGTTCTTCCCGCGTCAGGTGTACGTCCACATTGAGCAGCGGAACCGTCAGGTCCGAGGCCGGCTGGCGGGACAACCGCTCCTTCGCCACCTTCGCGTCGTCCCACAGCAGGCGGCGGTGCCGGCGGTCCTCGACGGTCTGGGGGCTCATCAGCCGCGCCCACTCCTGCGGGGCCCGCGGCTCGCACAGGGTGCCGATGTGCTTGACGATCGCGTTGTCCACGTCGACGCCGCCGATGTCGTCGCGCCCGTCGACGGCGAGCGCCTCGAAGCCGTCCGCGGTGCGCGCGACCACGCTGGCGTCGAACGTGCCCGCGCCGAAGTCGTACACCACCACGACCGAGCCGACCCGCACGTCGTGGCCGAGGACCTGGGTGAAGTACGCGGCGGCGGCCACCGGCTCGGGCACCAGCCGCACCCGGCCCAGCCCGGCCGCGGCGGCGGCGTCGGCGACCGACAGGCGCCGGGTGGCGCCCCAGGACGCCGGGACGGTCACCGTCACCTCGGGCACCACGTCGGCGCCGACGGTGCGCGCGAACTCGTCGCGCACCCGGCGCAGCACCGCGGCCACGAGGTCGTTGACCGGCACTTCCCGGTCGCCGAGCAGCACCGTGCCGTCGTCGATGCGCCGCTTCGGGTTGGGCTCGAAGCGTGCGGGCTCCAGCCGCGCGCTGTGCACGGCGTCGCGGCCGACGATGATTGCGCCCCCGGGCTCGGCGTACACCGCGGAGGGCAGCAGCGGCGAGCCGTCGAAGATGAGGGGCCGGGACCGCCCGTCGGGCCAGCGCACCACCGCGACGGTGTTCGAGGTGCCGAAGTCGACCCCGAGCCGGACCCCTGGCATAGGCATGCCCCGAAGTCTAAGGGGAGGCGCCTAGCCCGCGGCGTTCTGCGGAGGCATCTTCGGCCGGGGCGGGCGGCGCAGCCAGCGGTGCGACGGCGGCAGCAGCAGCCCGGCCGTGGACGCGGCGAAGACCACGCCCGGGATCAGCGTCCAGTAGCCGCCGCCCTCGGTGGTCAGCGCGAGGTTGCAGGCCGTCACGATCACGCAGAGCGCCAGGGGGTACCACCGGTGCCCGCCCGCCGGCCGCCTCGCCCGGCCGGCGCCGTGCAGCAGCAGCGTGGCCAGCACCGCGCAGATGCCGGCCCACTGCAGGCTGTCGGTGGTGAACTGGTCCTTGTCGAGGTCCGGTGACGGGTTGTCGACCAGCTGGACGCCCCCGCCGGCGAGCAGCAGGAGGGCGGTGAGGAGGTAGAGCAGCACGCCGTACGTCGTCATGAACCCGGCCGGCCACCGGATCGACCACGGCGCGCGCGGCCGCGGCTGCATCGGCGGCGGGAGGTACACGACCTGGGGAGGCGGCATGTAGATCACCTGCGGCGGCGGGTACACCACGCGCGGGGGCACGAAGGGCGGCGAAACGGGCGGCCGGTGCCGTACCGGAGGGCTGACGGGGGTGGGGCTGATCGGGGCATTGACCGCAGGACCGGGCGAGACCGGCGGACCCGGCGCGGACGGCACGGGAGCGGCCGGCAGCGCCAAGGCGCCCAACGCCGGCGGGACCACAGGGCCGGACGGCAACGCGGGCAACACCGGGGCCGCAGGCCGGGCAGGCACAGGCTGAACAGGAATCGGCCGGGCAGGGACGGGGACGCCGTTGCGGGAACGCACCGCCGGGCCGACCAGCACCGCCCCCTCGGCCACCACCAGCTCCGGCTGCTCGATCGTCACCGGCGGCCGCCCGAACTCGCGGTGCAGCTCGGTCGCCACCAGCGGCATCTGCGAGGCCCCGCCGACCAGGAAGATCCCGGCCACCCGCTGCGGGGCGAGCCGCGACAGCCGCAGCGTCTCGCCCAGCACCTGCACCGAGCGCTCGACCAGCGGCCGGGCCGCCGCCTCGAACTCCTCCCGGGTGAGCTGGACGTCGCGGTCCAGCACCGGCACCATCACGGTCGCCGACGCGGCGCGCGACAGCCGCTCCTTGGCCTCGCGGGCCTCCTCGCGCAGCCGCCGGGCGGCCCGCGGGTCGGCGCTCACCCGGCCCCAGTCCCCGGCCGGCAGGGCGCGGCCGATCAGCCCGACCACCAGTTCGTCGAAGTCCAGTCCGCCGAGGTCGTCGCGGCCGCCGACGGCGAGCACCTCGAAGCCGGCCCGGGTGCGGGCCACCACGCTGCCGTCGAACGTGCCCGCGCCGAGGTCGTACACCACGACCGACGAGCCGACCGGCACCATGTTGCGCAGGACGCGCACGAAGTACGTGGCCGCGGCGACCGGCTCGGGGACCAGCGTCGCCGCGGGCAGCCCGGCCTGGCGCACCGCCTCCTGCAGCGTGTTGCGCCGGGTGGCGGCCCAGCCGGCCGGGTGGGTGACGGTGACCGCGTCGGCGGCGCCGCCCGCGGTGCGGGTGAACTCGGCGAGGACGCGCTGGAACACGGCGGTCACCATCTCGGGCACCGGGACGTCGCGCTCGCCCAGCAGCACCGAGCCGTCGTCGATGCGCCGCTTCGGGTTGGGCTCGAAGCGCTCCGGCGCCCGGCGCGCGCTGTGCACGGCGTCGCGGCCGACAACGAGCCCGTCCTCCTCCAGCGACACGGCCGAGGGCAGCAGCGGGGAGCCGTCGAAGAGCAGGGGGCGGGCGCGCCCGTCCGGCCAGCGGGCCACTGCCACCGTGTGCGACGTGCCGAAGTCGACGCCCAGGGCCACCATGCCGGGCAGTCTAGGCCGACTGTTCGACCGCCCGCTGGAGCGCGCGATAGATCTGTCCGAACTTGGGGGCGTCCGTGGTCGAGTAGATCATCGAGTCCCCGCCGCGGGTGCGCACCCAGATCTCGTGCACGCCCTTGCCGTGGTCGTGGGCCCGGTCGAGCAGGTCCAGCAGGCCCTCGAGGGCGAAGGCGACGATGCCGCCGATGACGACGACCGCGAGGATGCTGCCGGCGATGTACATCGTGCGCTGCTCGCCGCCGAAGTCGATGCGCCGCGCGGCCATCCCGGCGGCCACCAGCAGGCCGAGGACGAGCAGCACCGCGCCGCCGCGGGTGCCGATCATGTAGAGCCCGTGGCGCAGCCGGCCGGTGCGCTGGTGCCAGATGTACGTCAACGTGTCCAGCGGATACCACACGTCATCGATGCGCACGCCGCCGGAGCTGACGTGCACGGCATTGTCGCGGTAATACGTGATCGCCATGACATGTCGACGGTACAGCGCAATACGCTTCGCACGACGACAACGACGTTGAGGAGACAGTGGTGGACGCGGTGAAATCCGAGGTGAGCCGCCTCGTGCGGCTCGAGGTTGACGGCGGCATCGGCACGATCCGGCTCGACCGCCCGCCGATGAACGCGCTGAACATCCAGGTCCAGGAGGAACTGCGGGCCGCCGCGCACGAGGCGACCACGCGCGAGGACGTGCGGGCCGTGGTGATCTACGGCGGGGAGAAGGTGTTCGCCGCCGGCGCCGACATCAAGGAGATGGCCGGCATGGGCTACGCCGCGATGGCCGCCCGCGCGGTCGCGCTCAGCGGGGCGTTCGACGCGGTCGCCCGCATCCCGAAGCCCGTCGTCGCGGCGATCACCGGCTGGGCCCTGGGCGGCGGCTGCGAGCTGGCGCTCACCGCGGACTGGCGGGTCGCCGCCGAGGACGCCACGCTCGGCCAGCCGGAGATCACGCTGGGCATCATCCCGGGCGCGGGCGGCACCCAGCGGCTGGCCCGCCTGCTCGGCCCGGCGCGGGCCAAGGACCTCGTCATGTCGGGGCGGCGCGTGCCCGCCCCGGAGGCGCTCGCGATGGGGCTGGTGGATCGGGTGGTACCGCGGGACGAGGTCTACCGGGCCGCCCTCGAGCTCGTACGGCCCTACGTCAACGGGCCGGCCCAGGCCCTGCGCGCCGCCAAGCAGGCGATCGACGGCGGCCTCGACATGGACCTGGCCTCCGGCCTGGCCTGGGAGAGCCAGCTGTTCGCGGCCCTGTTCGCGACCGAGGACAAGGCCGAGGGCATGGCCGCGTTCGTGGAGAAGCGGGCGCCGAAGTTCGAGGGGCGCTAACCCGACGAGCGCTCCGGGCGCCCCGGCCGGCCGGGGCGCCCCGGGACGTACGAGTGCCGGGTCTTGTCAGGCGCCCTGGGCGTGGAAGCGATCGTCGATCGTCGACAGGCGCAGCGGCGTCCCGAACGTCTCGGACAGGTGCTCGGCGGTGATGGTGTCCCGGAGCAGGCCCTGGGCCACCACGCCGCCGTCGCGCATGAGCATCCCGTGGGTGAAGCCCGGCGGGATCTCCTCCACGTGGTGCGTGACCAGCACCAGCGCGGGCGCGTCCGGGTCGGCGGCCAGGTCGGCGAGGCGGCGCACCAGGTCCTCGCGGGCGCCGAGGTCGAGGCCGGCCGAGGGCTCGTCGAGCAGCAGCAGCTCCGGGTCGGTCATCAGGGCCCGGGCGATCTGCACCCGCTTGCGTTCGCCCTCCGACAGCGTGCCGTAGAGCCGGTCGGCCAGCCCGGCCACGCCGAACTGGTCGAGCAGCGCCATGGCCCGGCCCTCGTCCATCCGGTCGTAGCGCTCGCGGAAGCGCCCGACGACCGCCCAGGACGCGGTGAGCACGATGTCGCGCGCGGTCTCCTCGGCCGGCAGCAGCAGCCCGTTGGACGAGAAGCCGATGCGGGTCTTGAGCTCCGCGATGTTGGTCCGGCCCAGCCGCTCGCCGAGCACGCTGACCGAGCCGCGGGTCGGGTACATCCGCGCGCCGGCCAGGTTGAGCAGCGTCGTCTTGCCGGCGCCGTTCGGGCCGAGGATCACCCAGCGCTCGTCCAGCTCGACCTGCCAGCTCACCGACCGGATCAGGTCGGTGCCGTCGCGGGTGACCGTCGCCTGTTCCACCTCGATGACAAGGTCATCTGACACGGGCCAATCCAACCACGCCGGGGGATATCGACGGATGACGGGGCCCCGCGCGGCGCGGGAAGCCCGTATTGTCCGCGGGGATGACAGCAGCATTGGAAATCTCCGGCCTGGTCAAGATATACCGGAGCGTGTTCGGCCGGCCGCGGGCAGCGATCGACGGGCTGCAGATGGTCGTGGAGCCCGGCCAGATCCACGGGTTCCTCGGCCCGAACGGCTCGGGCAAGTCGACCACGCTCAAGACGCTCCTGGGCCTGCTGCGCGCCGACGAGGGGCACATGTCCATCTTCGGCCAGCCCGTGCCGCGCTATCAGGCGCAGGTGGCCCCGCGGGTCGGCGCGATCGTCGAGGCGCCGGCGTTCTTCGGCAACTTCACGGGGTACAAAACCCTCTCCCTGCTGGCGAAGGCCGGCGGCGTGCCGAAGCAGCGGATCAAGATCGTGCTCGATCAGGTGGGCCTGGCCGACCGGGCGGAGGACCAGGTCCGCTCCTACTCCCTGGGCATGCGCCAGCGCCTCGCGGTGGCCTCGGCCCTGCTCAAGGACCCCGAGCTGCTCATCCTGGACGAGCCGAACAACGGCCTCGACCCGGCCGGCATCCGCGAGATGCGCGACCTGCTGCGCGCCCAGGCCGACCGCGGCATGACCGTGGTGATCTCCAGCCACATCCTCGCCGAGATCCAGCAGATCTGCGACTCGGTCACGATCATCTCCCGCGGCCACACGGTCGCCGCCGGCGCCGTCTCCGACGTGCTCGCCGTGGCCGACAAGGGCGCCTACCGGGTCCGCGTGGACGACCACCAGCGGGCCGCCCAGATCCTCACCGACGCGGGCGCCGACGTCAGCGTCGCCGGCGACCACCTCGTGGTGCACGACCTCGCCGACGCCGCCTGGGTGTCCCACGCCCTGGGCGTCAACGGCCTGTGGGTCCGCGAGCTCGCCCCGGTCGCCCAGCTCGAGGACGCCTTCCTGACCCTGACCGGCGGCGGCCCGCGCCGCGGCGCGTTCCGCCCGGTCGACGACTCCGACTGGTCCGAGGAGGAGCAGCAGGCATGACCCGCTTGTTCGCCGCGGAGTGGGCCCGATTGTTCAGCCGCCGGGTCACCCTGGTCACCCTGATCCTCATCGGCATCCTGCTGCTGTTCCTCACCTTCGGCTTCTCGCTCACCCGCAGCACCCCGACCCCGGCCGAGATCCAGACCGCCCGGGAGAACGCGACCAGCGCCGCCGCCGTCTGGGACCGCAATGTCGAGCACTGCGGCAACGTGCAGTCGGGCCTGGAGACGGCCGGGCGCAACGAGTCCTTCCCGCGGGCCTGCGACTACGGCCCCCGCCCCACCCCCGAGTCGATGCTCGCCTACGGCTTCTCCTTCCACCGCCAATGGCCGTCGCTGTTCTACACCGCCGGCCTCGTGCTGACGGTCGCCGGCTTCGTCGTCGGCGCGTCGTTCGTGGGCGTCGAGTGGAACTCGGGCGGGATGGCCGGCCTGCTGCTGTGGGCCCCGCGCCGCGGGTCCGTCCTGGCCGCCAAGCTGCTGGCCGTGTGCACGGGGTTCGGTCTGATCTCCGTGGCGTACCTCGCCGTCTGGACCGGCGCCTTCATGGCCGTGGCCGCGGGCAACGGCACGGTGAGCCAGATGACGGCGCCGGAGTTCGGCTCGCTGCTGCTCACGGGCGTGCGCGTCGTGCTGCTGGCCCTGGCCGGCACGGCCCTGGGCTTCTCGATCGCCTCCCTGGGCCGGCACACGTCCACGGCCCTGGGCGTCGGCATGGCGTATCTGCTGATCTACGAGCTCGGCGCCCTCGTGCTGTTCAGCGTGGTGCAGACCGCCGACTACTCGCAGAAGTTCCGGCTCTCCAGCTACGTCTCGGCGTGGCTGACAAAGAGCTTCACGTTCGACACCGACGTGAACCCGTCCTGCCGCTGCGTGCCGCCCAAGGGCTTCTCGGGCAGCTGGGAGCAGGGCGGGCTGGTCATCGCCGTCGTCGTCGCCGCCGTGGTGATCTCCGCCTTCGTCTCGATGCGCCGCCGCGACGCCCGCTGAGAACAGCGGGCGGCCGCGGCGTGCACGTTTCACGCCGTGGAGCCGAAGACCTCCTCGCGCACGGCGTCGAGCCCGGTCAGGATGGCCCCGTTGAGCACCGGCTCGGAGGCGACCTCGGTGGGCACCACCCGCGGTGAGACGACCGCGATGGCGGCGACCTCGTGCTGGACCCGCTGGGCCAGGTCGGCCCCGCCCGCCTGCCCGATCTCCCCGGCCAGGACCACCAGCTCCGGGTCGAGGACCAGCCCGACCGACGCCACGCCCAGCGAGATCCGCCGGGCCAGCTCGTCCAGGAAGGGGCTGCCCGCGGTGCCGGCGGCGATGGCGGCGCGGACCGCGTCGGCGGCGCCGTTGGCCTTGAAGCCGTGGGTCTTGGCGATCTGGCGTACGGCGACGGCGTCCACCAGCGCACGGAAGCCGCTCTTCGAGCGGCGGGAGGCGTCGCGGCTCACCTGGGTGCCGGCGACCGGCAGGTAGCCGATCTCGCCGGCCGCTCCGGCGCTGCCACGGTGCAGGCGGCCACCCAGCACGACGGCGGTGCCGACGCCGCGGTCGAGCCAGACGAGCACGAAGTCCTTGGTGCCGATCGCGGCGCCGCTGTGCTGCTCGGCGATGGCGGCCAGGTTGACGTCGTTCTCGAACATGACCGGGCGGTCCAGGTCGTCGTGCAGCGCGGTGAGCAGGCCCCGGTGCCAGCGCGGCAGGTCCCAGGCGAAGGTGATCTCGCCGCTCTTCGGGTCGACGAGGCCCGGCGTGCCCAGCACGATGCGCCGGATGCGGTCGATGGGGGCACCGGCGGCACCGGCGGCCTCCACGACCGCGGCGTGCACGACCTTGACCGGGTCGTCGCCGTCGCCGATCGACACGTCGGTGCGACCCACGATGTTGCCCGTGATGTCGGCGACGCCGGCCACCACGTGGGCCGGGCCGGCGTCGACGCCGACGACGTAGGCGGTGGACGGCACGACCGCGTACATCTGCGCGTTGGGGCCACGCCCGCCGGCCTGCTCGCCGACCCGGGCCACCAGGCCCCGCTCCTCCAGCCGCTCGACCAGCTGCGACGCGGTGACCTTGGAAAGGCCGGTCAGCTCGCCCAGCTGCGCGCGGGTCAGCGGGCCCCGGCTCAGCAGCAACTCGAGGGCGGCCCGGTCGTTGAGGGCCCGCAGCAGGCGGGGCGTGCCGGGCAGTCGGGCGGAACTCATGGTGACAAAGACCCCTAGTATTTAGGAAACTTTCCTATTAGCGTGCCACAAGCAACCTATTGGGAAAGCGTACGGTCGTACTACCCGGTCGGCCTACGCACAACCGGTCAAGAAGCTCTTACGATTGTGGATAGCGCATCAGACGAGTGTGCAGCATCCGGCGCGCGCCGAGTGACGGCCGGATCTCGCAGTACCGTCGGCGCCAGAGGGGGAACATCGTGTCGACCGATCCTGGACTCCGCCGGCTGGCCCTGGGAACACTACTGGGTGCCTTCCGCGGAGAGCAGGCCCCGGTGTGGGCCGTGGACCTGATCGCCGAAGGGATGGCCGGGCACCTGCTCTTCGGGTTCAACATCGTCGAGCGCGCCCAGCTCGCCGCGCTCACGGCGAGCCTGCACGCGGCCCGCGAGGGCGCGCTCATCGCCATCGACGAGGAGGGCGGCGACGTCACGCGCCTGGCCCACCGGCTGGGCAGCCCCTACCCGGGCAACGCCGCGCTGGGCGCGCTCGGGGACCCCGCCGTGACCCGCAGGGTGTACCGCACCATCGGCGCCGAGCTCGACGGCCTGGGGATCAACCTCAACCTCGCCCCGACCGTCGACGTGAACACGGCCGACGACAACCCGATCATCGGCACCCGCAGCTTCGGCTCCGACCCGCTCGCGGTCGCCACCCACACCGCCGCCGCGGTGCTCGGCCTGCAGGGCGCGGGCGTGGCGGCGTGCGCCAAGCACTTCCCGGGCCACGGCGCCACGCTCGCCGACTCCCACCTCGAGCTGCCCACCGTCGACATCGACGCCACCGTGCTGCGCGACCGCGAGCTCCCGCCGTTCGTGGCCGCCATCGAGGCCGGCGCCAAGTCGATCATGACCGCGCACATCCGCGTCCCGTCCCTGACCGGTGACGCCCCCGCCACCTTCAGCCGCGCCGTCCTCGTCGACCTGCTGCGCCGCGACCTCGGCTTCGCCGGCGTAGTCGTCACCGACGCCCTGGAGATGCTCGGCGCGGCCCGCTACGCCGGCAGCATCCCGGCCGGCGCGGTGCTGGCCCTGGCCGCGGGCGCCGACCTGCTGTGCATCGGTGCGGACATCGACGAGCAGATCACGAACGCCTGCGCGGACGAGATCGTGGCCGCGGTACAGGACGGGCGTCTGCCCCTCGCACGCCTCGAAGAGGCCGTGGCCCGCGTCGCCGACCTGTCCGCCTGGACGCGCTCGGGGGCGCGGACCGACCGCGAGGAGCCGGGGCTGGGCTACCCGGCGGCGCTGGGCGCGGTGCGCATCGAGGGCTCCCACGACCGCGCGGCCGCGCCGCTCATCGTGCAGCTGGAGTCCGAGTCGTCGATCGCCGCCGGCCGCGTGCCGTGGGGCCTCGGGCCGCACGTGAACGGCACCGAGCAGGTCCGCGTCGTGGCCGATGCGGCCGACCCGGAGGACCTTCGGACCCAGGCGGGGCAGCGGCCGATCGTGGTCGTGGGGCGCAATGTCCACCGGCTGCCGGGGGCGCGTTCCCTGGTCGAGGCGCTGGCCACCACGCACGCCATCACGGTGGTCGAGATGGGCTGGCCGTCCTCGTGGCGACCGGCGGGTGCCCGCGCGTTCATCACCACCTGGGGGGCGAGCCACGCCAACGGCCGCGCCGCCGCCGAGACGCTGGGCCTCGCCGCGTAAATTTTCGAAGCAGATTGCTCCGGTCCGCGTCACGCACAGACCGTTGCTCCCGACAGACTCACGGTCCGTGGTGGCAAGACCGCAGGGTCGGATACGCCCCGCAGGGTGCATCCGACCCCGCGGCGCGGTCAGGCCGCGCAGGCGCGCACCAACGTGCGGATCCGCCGCAGCAGGCAAAGGGCCGGACCCGCCCGAAGGACAGGTCCGGCCCCGAGACGGACGGCGTCAGGCTGCCGAAGCGCGCACCAGCGTGCGGATCTGCCGCAGCAGCACGGAGATTGCCGCCAGGTCGCCCGGGGACTCCCCGAACTCGCCGATCGCGTTGCGCGTCCGCGCGATCGACGTCGCGTTGCTCTGCTCCCACTCGTGCACCCGGGCCTCGGCCTCCGCGTCGGCCGAGGTGGCGTTGAGGACCTCGGCCGTGAGCGCCGCCAGGGCCGCGTACAGGTCGTAGCGCAGCGCCATGCGGGCCAGCGTCTGCCAGCGGTCCTCGCGCGGCAGGGCCGAGATCCGCGAGAGCAGGTCGTCGACCCGGAAGCGCTCCGAGAGCAGGTAGTACACGGTCGCCACCTCGCTCACGTCGCGGCCCGTGGCCGAGGCCACCTCGACGATGTCGAGCAGGCCGAAGCCGTACATGATGCGGGTCGTGACGTCGGCGATCTCCTCCGGCAGGCCCAGCTCGCGCAGGCCCGCGGTGTTGGCCCGCAGGGCGTCGCGCTCGCGGCCGCGGAAGAGGGTGTCCAGCTGCGGCAGCAGCCGGGAGACGCCGGGGCGCAGGCGCGCGATCTCGCCGGGCACGTCGATCGGGAGGCGGCGGTTGGAGACCAACCAGCGCACCGCCCGGTCGAGCAGGCGGCGCATCTCCAGGTACACCGCCGTCTGCGACTGGGTCGGGATCTTGTTGTCCAGCGACTCCACCGCCCGGCGGAGGTCGCCCAGGCCGTACACCTCGCGGATCACGACCGAGGCGCGCAGCACGTCCGCGGCGCCGGCGCCGGTCTCCTCCGAGGCGCGGTGGAAGAACGACGTGCCGCCGCGGTTGACCGCCTCGTTGACCACGGCGGTGGTGACGATCTCCCGGCGCAGCGGGTGCTCGGCCATCGCCTCGACGAAGCGCTCCCGCAGGGCGGTCGGGAAGTAGTCGACCAGGACCTCGTTGGTCCAGTCCTCGTCCGGCAGGTCGGAGTCGAGGATCTCGCGTTCCAGGACGATCTTGACGTAGGAGAGCAGGACGGCGAACTCGGGCGAGGCGAGGCCGACCCCGGTGGCGGCCCGCTCGTCGAGCTCCTCGTCGGTGGGCAGGCCCTCCAGCGCCCGGTCGAGCTGGCCCCGCCGCTCGAGATCCGCGAGGAGCCGCTTGTGCACGGGCAGCAGCGAGCGGGACTGCGCGCGGGCGTTGCCCAGGGCGGTGGCCTGGTCGTAGTTGTCGCGCAGGACCAGCTCGCCGACCTCGTCGGTCAT
>NZ_JBFAZW010000147.1:0-21802 GCF_040682015.1 Dactylosporangium sp. NPDC051485 | reverse complement strand
GCTGGCCTGCGACCTGCCCGGCGTCGACCCCGAGCCCTCCGTGCGCATCGCCGCGGCCCGCGCCGCCCTGGCCGCGGGCCGCCCCGGCTCGTGCCTGCGGGTCATCGACGCCGGCACCGCCGACCCGGTCGGTGCGGTGCTGCGCGGGGAGGCCCTGCTGCAGCAGGGCAACCCGGTCGCCGCCGCCGACGCCGTATCGGGGGTGCCCGACGACGCGCCGGCCGAGACCGTCGGCGCCCGCGACCGCATCCGGCTGCTGTCCATGCTCACCACCGACCCCGACGGCGCCGTCGCCCGGGCCGAGGCGCTGCTGCAGGCCCACGGCGACGCGCCCGCCCACACCGGCCTGCGCGCCGCGATCGCCGCGGTGCGGGCCGGCACCCGCCAGCCCGGCTGGGAGTACGGCCTGGCCTCCGCCGCCTCCGCGGCCGGGCAGGCCGGCGACGCCCTCGCCGCCCGCTGGTCGGCGTGGCTGCTCGTGGAGACCCTCACCGCCGACGCCCGCCTCGCCGAGGCCGCCCAGGCCGCCACCGCGGCCGCCGCCGCCTGCGCCGGCGACCTCGCCTACAGCTGGCAGACCCGGTTCCTCGCCGCGCAGCTGTGGTGCGACGCCCTGCGCGGCGCCGAGATCGACGAGGTGGTCCGCCGGGCCGGGGACCTCGCCGACCGCACCCTGCCCGCCCTGGCCCGCGGCTACGCCGTCGCCGCCGCGTCCCTCGCCGAGGCCGACGGCGGCCTGCTCGCCCCGGCCCGCGCCCGCCTCGACGCCCTCCAGCACCGGCCCGCGTCCGCGGGGCCGCTGCTGGACTGGGTGACCCGCGAGGCGGCCTGGCTCGACGGCCGGCCCGACCAGGCGGTCCTCGACGCCGCCCTGGCCGACGCGTCGCCGCTCGTCGACGGCCTGCGCCGCATCACCGCCCGCTGGGCCGCCTACGACGCCGGGGTCACGGTCGAGCCGGTGCCCGCCGACGCGCCCCTCGCGCCGGTGCGGGCCACCCTGGAGGCGTGGAAGGCCCCGGACCGCTTCGCCGAGGCCGCCGCGGCCTGGCACGAGCTGGCCCGCCGCGAGGAGGTCCGCTGCCTGCTCGCCCAGGGCCTGCTCGAGGACGCCGCCGAGCAGGCCGTCCCGCCGCTGCTGGAGGCCGAGCGGCTGGCCGAGGAGGCCGGCCTGGTCGTGCTGCTGGGCCGGGCCCGCCGCGCCCTGCGTCGCCACGCCATCCGCCGCGACACCCGCGGCCGGCGCGCCGGCGACGAGCTCACCGACCGCGAACGCGACGTGCTGCGCCTCGTCGCCAACGGCGAGCCGACCCGCCGCATTGCCGGGCAGCTCGGCATCTCCCGGGAGACCGTCGAGACCCACATCCGCTCCGGCATGCGCAAGCTCGGCGCCCGCACCCGCACCGAAGCCGCGGCGTTAGCAATCGAGGAACTTGGATGATTTGCCGGGTCTTGTGCCCAGTGCTTTCCTTAACGCATGGTGGGCGCATGTTTTCTCCGATGAGCCGCTGATGGCGGGCGATCCGGCACTCGCGCCGCGGTACGTCGTGGCCACCAGCGGCGAGGCGACCGCGGTCCTGCGCCGCCTCGCCCGGGCCGGCTGGACCACCCGGGAAGGCTTCGCCCTGACCGACCAGGCCTGGGACGTCTCCGACGCCCGCCTCGCCCTGTTCGGCCGCGTCGCCGACGCCGACACCGTGGAACTCGCCCTGCTGGCCGCCGCCCGCGGCGCCGGGATCGTCGCCATCGCCGACGCCACCGCCGAGATCGGCCGCGCCCTGCTCGCCGACCTCGGCCGCATCGGCCCCGTCACCACCGACCCCGACGCCGACCTCGGCACCGCCCCGCCCGAGGAGTCCGGCGGCCCGGTCCTCGCCCCCGAGCAGCGCGCCCTGCTGGAGCGCCTCGCCGGCGGCGAGACAATCGCCGCCGCCGCGGCGGCCGAGTTCCTGTCGCTGCGCACCGCGAACCGCCGCATCGCCGAGGCCCGCGAGGTCCTCGGCGTGCGCACCACCCGTGAGGCCGTCCTGGCCTACCTGCGGATGCGCCGCGAGGGCTGACCCGGCCCGCTTGCTTGCGCAGCGGCCCGGCCCACCTCCGAGGTCACGTGGTCGCGTGCGTTGTTGCAGCCACCTGACCCGGGCTGCCTCCCGGGTCAGGTGGTCGTGCTCCCCTTGTGCAGTTGCCTGACGCGGGCCGCTTCCCGGGTCAGGTGGTCGCGCTCCGGGACGCTGGGGGCGGCGCGGGCCGCCTCCGCGTACAGGCCCGCGGCCCGCTCGAGGTCCCCGTCGCGCTCGTGCAGATAGGCGGCCACCGCCCGGTACCGCGGCAGCGCGGGGTCGACGCCGTCCAGGGCCGCCAGCCCGGCCCGCGCACCGTCGGCCTCGCCGACCGCGACGGCCCGGTTGAGCCGCACCACCGGGCTTCCGCCGGTCAGCCGCAGCAGCTCGTCGTACCACTCCACGATCTGCACCCAGTCCGTCTCCGCGGCCGTGGGCGCGTCCGCGTGCAGGGCGGCGATGGCGGCCTGCGCCTGGTACTCCCCGAGCCGGTCCCGGGCGAGGGCCTCCTGCAGGACGGTGACGCCCTCGGCGATGAGGCCGGTGTCCCACCTCGACCGGTCCTGTGCCTGCAGCGGGACGAGGCGGCCGCCGGGGCCGGTCCGCGACGCCCGCCTCGCGTGGTGCAGGAGCATCAGGGCCAGCAGGCCCGCCGCTTCCGGGTCGCCGGTCAGGGCGTTGAGCTGCCTGGTGAGCCTCACCGCCTCGGCGGCCAGGTCGACGTCGCCGCTGTAGCCCTCGTTGAAGACCAGGTAGAGGACCCGCAGTACCGTCGCCGGATCCCCGGACCGGTCCAGCGGCAGCCCCGCGATCTTCCGCTTGGCCCGGCTGATCCGCTGGGCCATGGTCGCCTCCGGGACCAGGTACGCCGCCGCGATCTGCCGCGTCGTCAGCCCGCCGACGGCGCGCAGGGTCAGCGCGACCGCGGAGCTGTGCGGCAGGGCCGGGTGCGCGCACAGGAAGTACAGCCGCAGCGTGTCGTCGGTGCCCGGCGCCGGCCCGGGCGGCGGCTCGGCGTCGAGCGCCAGCTCCCGCCCGCGCCGCGACGCCTCGGCCCGGGCCGCGTCGAGGAACTTGCGCCACGCGGCCGCGACGAGCCACGCCTTCGGGTCGCGCGGCGGGTCGTCCGGCCACGTCTGCAGTGCCCGGATCAGCGCCTCCTGCACGGCATCCTCGGCCGACGCGAAGTCCGCCCCGCGCCGGACGAGGATGCCGATGACCGCGGGCACGAGGTCCCGCAGCATCTGCTCGTTCACTCCGTCTCCGCGGACGACTCGCTGAGGAACGGGCGCACCTCCAGCCACTCGTGCAGCGGCTTCCCGCCGGGCCCCGGTGCCGCGGACAGCTCCCCGGCCAGCCGCACCGCCCGGTCCCAGGACTCCACGTCGATGACCATCCAGCCGGCGATGAGGTCCTTCGTCTCCGCGAACGGGCCGTCGGTCACCGGCGGGCGGCCCTCACCGTCGTACCGCACGAACGCCCCGCCCGGCGCCAGCGCCTGGCTGTCGACGAACTCGCCGGACTCCTGCAGCCGGGCCGCGAAGTCCTGCATGTACCGCACGTGCGCGTCGACCTCCTCCGGCGTCCACCGGTCCATCGGCGGCCACGGGGCCTCCGGCTCGGGCCCGCCCCGGTAGTGCTTCAGCAGCAGGTACTTCATGCCCGCGTCCCTTCCATCCGCTCGGTCAGCTCCACGCCGCCCACTCCTTCGTCGTCTTGCGTGGCCTCGTTCCTGGCCACTCGTACCCCGGGGACGGAGCAGACGCCACAACCTCGACAACTCGCGCGCCTTCCGCGGGAACTTTCTCGAAAAGATACGGACTTTTGGGATGTTCAGCCCAAGTTGGGAGCGCGCGGCACCGGTGGCGCTGGCTGCCCGGGTTGGGGCGCGCGGGGTTCAGGGCTTGGGAGCGTGCGGCGCCAACGGCGCGGGTTGCGGGGTTCAGGGCGCCGGGCGGTGGCGGCGCTGGACGCTGAGCGGCCGAACCGGGTCGATGTACCGGGGGAGCCGCGGCTCGTCCACCCGCAACAGCCGCAGCTCGGCGGTGATGGCGTCGATAATCCGGTCGGTGGCCCGCTGCGCCGCCCCCGGCGCGGCCGGATCGATCCCGGACAGGTCCACGACCGCCCCGAAGTGCACCCGCACCGCCGGCCGCCGCAACAGCGCCCGGCTCAACGCCCGGACCGTCGGCCCGAACCCGCCCCACGCCGCGACCTCGTGCGCCCCCCACTGCGCGACCGCGACAACGGGCGCCCCGGTGGCGAGCGCGATCCGCGCGAGCCCGGTCTTCCCGCGCTCCGGCCACATCCCGGGGTCGAGGGTGATGCGCCCTTCCGGGTACCCGAGCACGTGCGACCCGGCGGCGAGGGCGGCGGTGACGTCGTTGACGGCGGCGCCCACGTCCGCCTGCCGCCGGTTGATCCTGATATGCCCGCACGCCCGCATCACCGCCCCGACGACCGGCGCCCGGAACAGCCCGCCGGTCGCCATGAGTCGCGGCGCGAGCCTTGCGACCCGGCACGCCGCGGTGACCGCGACCGGGTCGAACGGCCCGATGTGGTTCGCGGCGAAAATGACCGGCCCGGCCCGCAGCTCGGCCGGCACGTCACCGGTGACCTGCAGCCGCGCCACCGGCCGGACCAGTCCGCGGGCGACCCCCAGCAGCACCCGCCAGACCCGCGGCACCCGCCACGGCACCACGACCGCCGCGGCGCTGGGGGAGGGGGCCGTCGACACCGCCGACGCGGTCCCCTGGCCAGGTTCGACACGGCCGGCTTCGACAGACCCGGCCTCGACACGGCCGGCTTCGACAGACCCGGCCTCGACACGGCCGGCCTCGACACGGCCGGCCTCGACACGGCCGGCCTCGACACGGCCGGTCTCGATGCGGTCGGCGTCGATTCGGCGGGGTTCAAGCTGGGTGGGTTCGATCGGCGCCCCGTCACTCACCTGCACGTCGTTCCGTTCCTGGCGCGGGGTGCCGCCCTGTGTCGCTTCCGTCCGGCGCGCCACCCGCAGCCCACCGGCCCGGCCCACCCGAGCCGGTGATGGAACGGTAGCGCCGCGCCATTTCCGCGCAACCGTCCCGACAGCCGAACTTCACCGCCCGCACCGAACGCGCCCGCACCACCGAGCCAGGGCGCCAGGACGGCACTCTGCCGGCGCACCACCGCGGCAGGGCGGCACCCGCATGCCGGAACCGGCTGCGCCCGGCACGGCAACGCCGGAACCGGCCGGCTCCAGCGTTGCCGTGCCGCACGGAAGCCTGAGCACCGTCCCGGCGTGACGGCGACCAGTCCGAGCCCACGGCCGACCCGTGGCTGGGCGCGGCGCGGGCCGCCTCCGGCTGGCGCTGGTCAGCGACCCGTTCGACTACGGGCCCGAGAGGCACGCCTCCCACCGGCACCGGCCTGCGTTCGAGCCGGCCCTCATCGTGTCCAACTACGTGTCGGGCGGCACGCCCCCAGAGGCGCCGGCCCTGCGGTCGAGCCTTGCCCTCATCGTGCGCCGCGTTCGACTACGGGCCGAGCGCGGCACACCTCCCACGGGCGCCGGCCTGCCGGGCCAGGGCCGGGCTCAACTGCACGCATCTCGCCGGCGCCGGCCTGCGGTCGAGCCCTGCCCTGGTCCGGCAGGCGCGTTCGACCGAAGGCGGAGCGGCACGCCGGGCGCCGCCGCCGGTAGGCGGGCCGACCGGCCCGCGCCGAGTGCCCTGGGGCGGCGGCGCGGGCGGGGACCGGCCCGGTGCTACTCGGCCTCGCGGAGCTCCGCCAGGCGGGCCTCGATCTCGGCGAGCTCGGCCCGTAGCCGCTCCGCGTGGGTCTCGGCCTCCGCGCGGGCCGCGGCGACGATCTCCTCCACGGCCTCGTGCACGCCCGGCACGTCGAGCATCGCGACCATCTTCAGCGCCTCGCCGGCCTTGATGACGTAGGGCTTGGCGAGGGCCTTCGCGCCCTGGTTGGCGGCGACCGTCCACTCGCCGTCGGCATACGCGAGCGTGACGGTCAGCCCGGCCGGGGGCTTGGGCTTCGGCGCGGTCTTCTTCGCCGGGGGCTTGCTCGAGGAGCGCGACTCCGCCGCGGGCGTCTCGGCAGCGGGAGCCGGCGCCGGGTCCGCCGCGTCCGGAGCTTCGGCGGCCGGGGCGGGGGAGTCCGTCGTGGTCGGGGCGTCGCTGGAGTCGGGTTCGGCGGCAACGGCAGGGGCTGGCACGGGGCTCTCCTCACGAGGTGCTGGAACGGCTGGCGTGCGCTTGGCCGGCGCGGCCTTCGGCGCGATCGCCAGGTCGGAGGGGGAGAAGGGCAGCTCGTCGCGGCCGAACCGGACCACGACCCACTCGTCGGACAGGTCCGGGTCGGTCAGCGCGACGACCTGGCCCAACTGCCCGGCGATCTGCCCGGCCTGCTCGGTGAAAACGACCTTCGACTTCCGGCCGGCCGCGAGGGTGTCCCGGATCTGCTCCAGATCCACCGTCGACAAGCCCTCGGCCGCGGTCCGCGCGGCAACCATCGCACCCTCCAACCCACTCAATCGAACATGTGTCGGAACAGTCATACCAGCCGCCTATGACATTTTCCGAGTGCGACACACCGTACGATGATCAGGGCAGTTCGTCGATCTCGGCCTGCGGGTCCAGGGTGCGCAGCATCTCCGCCCGGTCCGTCACGATCGCCCAGCCCGGCCGGGCCTGCGCTCGGCGCACCACGTGCGCCGCCGCGACCAGCGCCGGGCCGCCCTCGCCGCCGAACAACGCGCCCGAGTCGACCGCGTCCGCCGCCGTCAGGTCGTCCACGACCACCACCGGCAGCGCCAGCAGCACCTTCAGCACGTCATAGTCCTTCGGCGACGTCTGCGCCCACGCCTCGGCCAGGGCCGCGGCCGGCACCGCCAGCACCACACCCTGGTCCACCGCGTGCCAGACGATCGCCGACGAGTACGGCTTCCCGGCCACGAACCCCAGAATCGCCGAACTGTCCAATATCCGCCCGCCGACCGCCGTCACGCGACCTCCCCGCACGACGGGCACCCGCAGCGCCGGTCCGCGCCGAGGCCGGTCACGACGACG
Source organism: Dactylosporangium sp. NPDC051485 (assembly GCF_040682015.1). Classification (NCBI taxonomy): domain Bacteria; kingdom Bacillati; phylum Actinomycetota; class Actinomycetes; order Micromonosporales; family Micromonosporaceae; genus Dactylosporangium; species Dactylosporangium sp. NPDC051485. The sequence goes on along the minus strand of NZ_JBFAZW010000147.1, from coordinate 14,682 downwards.
GGCCGCTCGCCGGAGCCGGGGCCACCCCCAGCACCTCGCGCGCCCACGCGTGGTGCTCCGGATCCATCCGAACCCCCCGCTGCGCGTACAACTCGTTCAACGTCAGCAGCGCCCGGTCCCGGGCCAGCCGACCACGCACCGCCTCGGCGACGTACGCCGAAACCGACTCTGCGCCGCCCGCGTCCACGAACCGCCGGACCGCGGCGGCGTCATCGGCGGGCATTGTCACCGTCACCCGCTCCTTGCGCACCTCACGCATACGCACAGCCTAGCGGCTGCATACGCCGATCACCTACCGTCGCGTCACCCGCCAGAGGAACATTCGCGCCGGCCTGCGTCATTCGTTCCTCACCTCCGACAACTCATCACCCTACGTGATCAAACTCTCGACCCAGTGGCGCTGCGCATCGACGTCGGGGACCGGCACGCCCCGGACCGCCGCCAGCCGCGCCCACACGTCGCCGGGGTCGCCGCCGCACGCCACGAGGACACCGGCGGCGACGGTCGCGGACCGGCCGATGCCGAACCGGCAGTGCACCGCCACGTGCCGCCCGGCGCGGTGATGGCCGACAAGCACGGGAAGTACCGACGCGGAGAAATCGGCGCCGGGCGCCTGACGGTCCGGGATCGGCACGCGCAGGAACTCCAGGCCGGCGTCCCGCGCGCACGCCGCCTCGCCGGCCAGCCCGGTCTCGCGGACCTCGTCGTCGGTCAGCAGGCTCACCAGCACCTGCACACCGGCGCGGGCCAGGCGGGCCAGGTCGTCCTCGAGCCAGTCGCCGGGCCGCGGTTTGGCGAGGATGCTGATCCCGTCCACCGTGTACAACATGGGTCCCCTCCGCCGGTGGCGCTGCACTACTGTTGCTCCGCGTGTCCCACGCTGCGATCGAGATCACCGCGGAACTGGTCCTGGATCTGGTGCGCGACCAGTACCCCGACCTCGCCGACCAGCCGGTGCGACTGGGCGCGCGAGGCTGGGACAACCAGCTGTGGCGGCTCGGCGACGACCTGGCCGTCCGGGTTCCCTGGGCGACCGAGTCCGCGGACGCGCTGCTGCGCAAGGAGCACGCCTGGCTGCCCGAGCTCGCCCCGCGTCTTCCGCTGCCGGTTCCCGTCCCGCAGCGGCTCGGCGAGCCCTCTGCACGGTTCCCCCGGCCCTGGCTGATCACCACCTGGGTTCCGGGCGCACCCGCCGACCGGGAACCCGTCACGCGAGCCTCCGATGCGGCCGAGTCCCTGGCCGCGTTCCTGACGGCGCTGCACCGGCCCGCCCCCGACGGGGCGCCCGCCGGCCGGGGCCGCGGCGGGCCGCTGGCCGACCGGGCCGAGGGATTCGCCAGGATGCTGGCCTCCGCCACCGAGGAGGGGCTGGTCCAGGACCCGGACGCCGTCAACGCCGTCTGGCACGACGCGGTCACCGCGCCGCCGTGGACCGGTCCGCCGCTGTGGATTCACGCCGACCTGCATCCGGCCAACGTCCTGACCGCCGACGGCACCTTCTGCGGCGTCATTGACTTCGGCGACCTCTGCGCCGGCGACCCGGCATGCGACCTCGCCGCGGCGTGGATTCTGCTACCGGATGACACCATCGACCGTTTCCATGCCGCCTACCGGCCGGCACCGGACCCCGCCACCGTACGACGCGCCCGCGGTTGGGCGTTGGTACGCGCCCTGAGCGGGATCCTCATCGGCGACGACGGCGTCCACGGCCGCCCCGGCGGCAAGCCCACCTGGGGCCCGCCCGCCCACGCCGCCCTGCAACGCCTCGTCGCCACGATCCGCTGACCGCGGCTGTCCGTGAGGGAGTTGCCCTGCGGTGCCTCAGGGTGATTGGCTCCCGGCCGGCGGGATCGGCAGGCCATCCTCAGTTGTCCAGGGATTGGCGTAGGAACCGCCCGACGCTCTCCAGCGCCCGGGCGGCCTGCGGCAGTTCGGGGCCCCGCGCCTGAAACACGTGTGACATGCCCGGGGTGATCTCGAGCGTCACGGCAACGTCGGCCGCTGCGAGCCGGGAGGCCAGCCGGGTCGAGTCGCCGAGCAGTACCTCGTGCGAGCCGGCCTGTACGAGCGTTGGCGGGAGTCCGGCGAGGTCGGCGAACAGCGGGCTGACGAGTGGACGGTCCGCGTCGGCTCCGCCGATGTACGCCTGGAATCCTGCCTGCAGCGCGTCGGCGGTCACCACCGGGTCGACGGCCGCCTTGGTGTGGTAGCTCTCGCTCGCCATCGTGAGGTCGCTCGCTGCCGAGAAGACGACGGCCGCGCGAGGCAGTGGCAGGCCGGCATCGCGTACAGCGACCAGCAGCGCGAGTGTGAGGGTGCCGCCCGCGGATTCGCCGCCCACAGCGAGGTCGTCGACGGGCACCTCGTCGAGCACCGCCCGGTAGGCGGCGAGCGCGTCGTCGAGGGGGGCGGGATACGGATGCTCGGGCGCCAGGCGGTAGTCGATCGAGAGCACCCGGGTCCCCGATGCGCGGGCGACGTGTGCCGCAGGGGCGAGCGCGTTACGGGGTGAGCCGGCGACGAAGGCGCCGCCGTGGATCCACAGCGCGGCGCCGCGCGGCCGGGTCCCCTCGATGGTGACCTCGAGGGCCGGGATTCCGCCCAGTGTCGTGTCGCGCAGCCGCACGTCGTCGGCGACGGGCCGAGAGGCCATCACCTCGGCGAAGAAGCGGCGCTGACGGTCGATCAGTTCGGTCATCTTCTGCGTGTCGAGCATGGTCATGTACGGTAAGAACATGCTTCCCCAGATTTATCTTCTCAGGAATGCACATGGCGGATGGTGACGTGGATCACGCGGTCCTCTTCGAGCGCATCGTGCGGCTACAGGTGGATCTTTTCAACGCCGTCGACACCCGTTTGCGCCGCGAGCTGGACCTGTTGCTGATCGCGCTCCTGCCGATGCGGATCGTCGCGGCGCATCCAGGCTGCCGGGTGCAGGAGATCGCCGACGGCCTGGGCATCAGCGTGGGCGGGGCCAGCAAGTCGGCGGATCGGCTGGAGCGTGGCGGCTGGGTGCGCCGGGTCGACAACCCATCCGACCGGCGGTCGTCGGTGCTCGAACTCACCGCGGAGGGCGAGCGGATGGTCGCCGCCGGTTCTGCGATCATCCGGGAAGAGCTGGATGCGCGGGTCGGCCCGATGCTCGGCGCGCAGGAGCTTGCACGCTTCGCCGCCGACGTTGACCGGCTGCTCGGGCTCGGACCAGCGCCGCAGACGCCCGTGGAAGGCAAGACGCCACCAGCACGCTCCAGCTCGGGGCATCAGCAGCAGTGAAGCCACACAACTGCCGTGTCCGTTGCCAATCAACGTGAGGTAGCCGATTCCGGCTGACCTGCGGAGAGGAAGTGTGCGTGGATCCCGCAACGTTGCACTGGGCATCGCGCCGGTATCTGACGACGCGATACGAGGAACTTCAGAGGGAGTATGGCCGGCTGCCCAACGATGGCCGCCAGGCCGGTGGGTACCACTACACCACCGAAGCGAAGCGGATCTTCCCCCGTTACCGCGTCGTGGATGCCATCCTCGTGGAGGTTGAGCGACTCGATCCGGACCGGCTTCCCAGCGTTGACGGAGTGGCCAGCATGATGCTTGCGGCTGCCGGGAATGCAAGGTCCCCGTTTACCGAGCCTCCGTACGACGACGTCGAAGCACAGGTCATGGCCGATGAGCGGCGGCTGTTCGCTGCAAAGGTGCAGCATTGGAGGGCGCAGCCCGATTTGCGCACCGATCCCGTCCCGTATCGGCGCGTGCTGACGCCTGAGGAGTCTTCAGCCTGGCGGACGTCGCTGCAGCGACGATGGGGGGTGCAGAACGGCTGGTGGCACCCGTTGCTGAGTAGTTCGGTTCCGCACGACGTGCTGGTGCTGACCGAGGAGTCGATGTGGGAGGGCGACGGCGTTGGACAGGTTCGCCGATTGCTGCGAGAGCTGGGCCGTCCGCGTGTAGTCGAGTTGCGCGAGTACGGGGCCGACTACCTGGTGGATATCGAGATCTTCGCCCCGCGGTACACCGGGCCGGAGGGTTTCTGGATCGACGAGCACCACGATTGGATCGCCTACGCATCCCATGAGGGAACCGTGGCGTTCGGCGGCGTACTCTCCGCCGGACTCGTGACGACCTGGCCTGAGGTCGACAGTTGGCGGTGGCCCGGATGGTAGGCGCTCGTGTCCCTTGCCAATCATCCCGAGGTAGCCCGTGCTGTCTGACCTGCGGCGCCTCAGATTGTTTGGCAAAGCGGGAGTCCGGTTTGCCAAACAATCTGAGGCAAGTCGCAACGCCAGGGACGCCACCCGGCGCGGTCGCCGGTACAGGTTCGCTGGTCACGCAGGGTACTGGCCCATAAGTTCGCGCGTTACATGCGGCACCCGATCAAGCGAGCACCCTCCCGCCACCGACATCCTGAGCGTGCATCCTGGTCGTTACGAGGACAGCGCTCGTGGCTGGCTCAGGGCGATGAGTCCGGGTCGATGGGAGGCTCTGGCGAGCCATTGATGGCATTGAGAAGGTCGTCCCACAGGTCTTCCGCGGCAGCGCGAACGGCTGGGTCAAGGTTACGGTGCACGATCCACTTGGCATCGGCCAGCCCTGTGCCGGTCGCGTCGGCAACAGCTCCGATCACGGCGATCGGCGGACCGCCGCGCCGCAGCAGGTGCTGCGCCACCTCGTCTGGGCTCGCCCCACTAGCCACCATCGGCCGTGCCGCCTCGGTCAGTCGCTGTATCAGGGCTACAAACTCTGCGACGTCGGGCACGACGGAAGCTTATCGCCCACTCGGGCGCCCAGGGCCCGCTACATGCATGGCCCCTTGGCACGGACGGCGGCAAATGAGTATGGAATCAGCGGCGGCCATCAGTTCTCGTCAGCGGCCGGTGGATAGACATAGTGCTTGTCGGAGCCCTTGACGAACAGTCGCCAGCATTCGATCGGCCCCGACACCGCGGGAAACACCTCGATCCGCAGTTCGTCGGCGGTGGCCAAGTGGAACGCGCCGTCGTCACGAAGGTGCGCCTCACGCACCGGCAGACCGTCGCCGAGCACTTCCGTCAATATCCTGGCCCTTCGATCGAACTGAGTCTCGTACCGGTCGAACGCAAGAGCGCGGTCCGAGTGGGCCTTGAGCGGGTACTGGTAGTCGGTCGAGCCCAGCAGAACCTTCGAGTGCCGTACAAGCCGAAACGGGCACTGCACGTGCAGCCGCACTTCGTCGTCGCCGCGTATGAAGCCGACCTCGACCATGTTGAGCGTGCGCCCGACGTTCACGAACCGGGTCCCGCACAGGTCGGCGACCGCCGCCGCCAACTCAGTCTGTGAAGCCATCACGCTCCCTCATTTAGCCCGACCACGATCGCACCCATCGGCTGAGCGCTGTTCCTTGTCAGCATGCTCCACAACATCCTCAATTCGGCTGCTGCCGTCATTCACCACGTGAGATGAGACGCATCGGTCGCGGCATGGTCCTCCCACCGTCAGGCGCCTCCCAGCCGACGACGGAATCGTTCCGTCTTCATCCTGCGTCAGGTGCGGGCTGAGGTGCAGCAGGCTGGATCTGGGCCTCATCGCGAACATCAATGACAACACCGGTACCGTCAAACAGCCGGGCAAAGAAGTCCGGTGCGTGCCGCACACGCCGGCCACCGGCGGTCCAACTCAGCCCGAACGGCTGCGATGCCACCGCGGCGACGCCGGGATCCGCGTCCAACGCCATGACCTGATCTCGCTCCAGCCACGACTCGAACCCAACGTGCTCACCGCTGGCGCTGAACCACCAGAGCCCCGGAAAGCCGCGGCGACGGCGGTGCGACACGAGTTCGCGAACCCGACTGCGCCCGCTCGAACGGATGCCCCCAGCAGTCCAGCAGCGCCGTCCGATGGGCCGTACCGTCCTGGTCGACGAAGGAGAACACAGACGCATCGGCGATCCGATCCCGCGCGTACTGCATGTTCGATAATGTACATTATGTCAACCAAGTTGGGCGGGCGGTGGAAGCCGGGGGCCGGTCAACGCCCTGCCGGTCGATGTTTACACCCGGAAACCGGAACGTCGCCGGGCCCGGGCGGGCGCACACTACAAAGATGGCGTGCGCCGGTCGTCGGCGTGCCGGCGCACGCCATCTCCAGCGGTCACACGGTGAAGTCGACGTGGGTGCCGTCGTCCGGGGGCGTCTGCTGGGTCTCCTCGGCCGGCGGCTGGGCGGTGCGGGAGGCGGCGAACGCCATGATGAACGACCACGGTGGCACGCCACCCGATCCGTTCGTCACGGCGCCGGTCGGTGACAGGCTGTAGCCGGTGGCGCCCTGGATCGCGGCCCGGTCACCGGGGGTGAGCTGGCTCAGCACCTGCTGTGAGGCGGGCAGGCCGCCTTTCGGCGGGGGTTGCACCGCCTCCACGGGGGTCTGGCTCGCGGCCGGTTTCGGCAGCGGGGCCGCCGGTGGCGCTACCGGGGCGGCGGCCGGCAGTTGTCGAATCTCCATCTTCGAGCCTCCCGAAGCGTCCGTGCTCCACACTGATCCTCGCGTACATCACAGCATTTGCGCAGGTGAACCGGCAGCCGGGTGGCCGGCGCGGAGAAGTCGGGCCGAACGGTGGACACGGATCCCAGGCGCCTCAGGGGCACCTAGACTCATCGGGTGGACGTTCCCGACGTTGCGCAGACCGCGCGGGTCCTCGAAGCGCACCGGCCGGATCTCGCCGCCGGTTTCGCCGCCGCGGTACCGCGGGCCAGGGCCGCGATCCTGGCCCGCCTGTGGGGTGCGCTGTGGCGTGAGGGGATCGTCGCCCGGTCGCGCCTGTCGGGTGGGATGCCGGCCCTGTTCGGCCCGCCGCTGCCGGGCGTGACCGTCGACGGCGTGCGGTTCGACGACCCGGGCGTGCTGGCGGCGGCGCTGGGGCTGGCGGACGGGTTCCGGGCGGAGCTGGACAACAGCGTCGCGAACCTGGCCCTGGCGATGGCCGCGCCGCCGGTCGGGGGCACCGGCCTGGCCGCTGCGGAGCAGGCCGTCGTCGACGGTCACCCGCTGCATCCGTGCTGCCGGACCCGCCTGGGCATGTCGACGCTGGACGTGCTGGCGTACGCGCCGGAGCATCATCCGGTCGTGCCGCTGCGGCTGGTGGAGGCCGACCCGGCCCGGTGGCGCACCGGCGGGGTGCCGCGGCCGCCGCGTTTCCCGGTGCACCCGTGGCAGCTCCCCCGCGCCCTGGCGACCGGCCTGGTGTCCGACACCGGGGTGGACGTGCCGGCCCGGCCGCTGATGTCGCTGCGGACCCTGGAGCCGCTGTCGGCGTGGCCGGGGATGCACGTGAAGACCGCGGTGGAGGTGCAGATGACCAGCGCGGTGCGGACCCTGTCGGCGGCCGCGGTGCACAACGGGCCGCTCGCCTCGGACCTGGTGGCGGGGCTTGCCCGCCGTACACCCGGGATCCATGTGCTGCGGGAGGTCTCTTCCGGGACGGTCCTGGACGCGGCCGGTGAGCCGCAGCGGGCGCTCGGCGCCGTGTGGCGGCAGGCCCCGCCCGCGGGCAGCGCCGTGGTCCCCCTGGCGCTGCTCCCCCACCGGCCGGACCTGCTCACGCCCGGGTTCTTCGCCCGGCTGGTGGAGGTGATGGTGCCGCCGCTGCTGGGCCTGCTCGATCTCGGGGTGGCGCTGGAGGCGCACGGGCAGAACACGCTCGTCGAGGTCGCCGGAGGGCGGCCGGTGCGGGTGTACTACCGGGATCTGGGCGGCATCCACGTCCACGCGGGGCGGCTGCGGCGGGCGGGGGTGGCGATGCCGCCGCTGATCGGGGCGCTGCCGACGGATGACGAGGACGCGCTGCGCACGAAGCTGCTCGCGGCGGCGTTCTCGACGGTGCTGTGCAGTCTCGTCGCGGCGCTGGGCGACGAGGGGCTGTGGGAGGTGGTCGCGGACGTCGCCGACCGGTCGGTGGGCCCGGCGGACAAGGGGGCGGTGTTCGGGCAGGTGTGGCCGGTGAAGGCGACGACGGCGATGCGGCTGGCCCCGGATCCGCTCACGGACCGGTGGTGCGAGCTACCGAACCCGCTGCGCTGATCACCACCGGTCGTTGTCCTACACCTTCCCGAAGATCGCCGTCAGCAGGACGTCGTTGATGTCGAACGCGGTTTTCGACGTGTACAGGGTGCCGCCGCTGGTCCGGGAGATGTCCTGCAGGGCGGCGAAGTCGGCGTCGTTGCCGTAGCCGACGGTGACGATCGGGACCTTCTTGTCGCCGGCGGCGTTGGCCTGCATCCTGGCCCGCAGCTGCTCGAGGTTGAGCCCGCCGGTCGGGTCGTCGTTGGTGCCGTCGGTCATGAGCACGACGAGGTTGGTCGCGCCGGGCTGGTACGCGTCGACGACGGCCTGCTGGGCGGCGGCCGCGGTGTCGTACAGGCCGGTGTCGCCGACCGCGGTGAGCTTCTCGATCGCGGCGAGCATCTGGTCGCGGCGGGTGGTCTTGCCGGCGACGGCTTCGCCGACCTTGCCGAGCGGCACCAGCGGCTTGTAGTCCTGGTTGCCGGCCTGCCGGCTGGAGAAGCTCCACAGGCCGGCGCTGACGTCGGCGTCGAAGAGGGTCACGGCGGCGTACGCGGCCTCCTTGGCCAGCTGCATGCGGGTCTTGCCGGCGCCGGGGACGGCCTCGTTCATCGACCCCGACACGTCGAGGACGAGCAGCACATTCGTGGGCCGGGTCAGGGCCGTCCACGTGTCCATCGACTGTTTCACCGACTCGGGCAGCAGCACGGCCCGGGGCACGGTCTTGATCCGGGCGCTGAAGGCGGCGTTGCCGGACAGGGCGCTGCCACCGACCCGGTTCGGGTCGCGGAACCCGGCGTCGAGGAACACGCTGCGGCCCTCGGGCCCGCGGGCGAACGCGAGGAACGCCTTGGCGACCTCCTGCCTGTCCTGCTTCGCCCACGGGGCTTCGAGGATCAGGTAGGGGTTGTCGGCGTCGGCGCTGCCGTTAGACGGGTACACGGCGACGAGCGGGGTGTGCGGGTTGGCCTTGTTGTAGGTCAGGACGTCCTGTTCGAGGGCCGGGAACGCCGACACGTACTGCAGTCCCTGCGCGGCGCCCTGCCGGTCGGCGGCGGCGAGGCCCTCGAGGAGCTGGGCGGTGGTGTCGGTGTACACGGCCCGTTGCTGCTTGAGCTTGGCGAGGGTGGCCTGCTCGTCGGGGGTGACCTCGCCGTCGTCGTTGCCGTCGAGGATCGCCATGAGGGCGAGCAGGCCGGCGGTCGACTGCAGCGGGTCGCTCATCCCGAACTTGAACGCGCCCCATTCGGGCTTGTGGTACTTCGCCCAGCCCTGCGGGTCCGCCGCCACCTTGTTGATCATGTCTTGCCACGACAGGTCGCCATCGGGCCAGCCGAGGGCCTCGGCCATCGGTTTCGGCATGGCCAGGACGGTGGGGCTGCGGGCGAGGGACGGCTGCAGGTCCGGCATCATCCGCTCGGCGATCGACGCGGTGGAGGCCCGCCGCACCCACGCGCTGGAGTCCGGCACCCACACGTCCGGCGCCGTGCCCGTCTTCGGGTCCCATTCGGTGCCCAGCGCCTGGGCCACGACCGCGGTGTCGCGGCCGGTGACCGACACGTGCGCGCACTGCCCGGCGACGGCCGGGCCGGTCCCGGACCACTTCGCGGCCAGCCCCTCAAGGAGGGTGGCGGTGGCCGGCGACGCGACGACGGTCGCGGTGACCGAGCCCGAGCAGGAGCGCTGCACCAGTTTCGCCGCCGCGAAGGCGCCGCCCGCGCCGGCGAGCGCGACAACGAGCCCGCCGATGATCCACGGGGTGCTGCGAAACCGGCGCTGAGCTGGGCTGGCACGGTGTGACCGCACGTCCGCCCGATCGGCCTTGTAGGCCATGGGTGTGCCTCCGGGGGTGGGAAGTCGGGATAGTTTAGGCCCTCGTCATGTGGGGTTTGCGCCGCCCCGACGTACCCTGGGCTCCCGTGACGCTGCACCCCATCCGACTGCTCGGCGACCCGGTCCTGCGCACCCCCGCCCAGCCGGTGACCTCGTTCGATGCCGCCCTGCGGTCCCTGGTCCGGGACCTCCTCGACACCCTCACCGGCGAGCCGGGCCGGGCCGGGGTCGCCGCCCCGCAGATCGGCGTGGGCCTGCGGGTCTTCGTCTACGGCGCCGGCGGCCGGCTCGGGCACCTGGTGAACCCGCAGATCACGGCCCGTTGCGGGGTCCAGGACGGCGACGAGGGCTGCCTGTCCCTGCCGGGCCTGGCGTTTCCGACACCCCGGGCGATGACAGCGACCGCGACCGGGTTCGACGAGCACGGCGAGCCGGTCACGGTCACCGGTTCGGGACTGCTCGCGCGGGCGTTGCAGCACGAGACCGACCACCTCGACGGCGTGCTCTACGTGGACACGCTCACCGGCGACGCCCGCCGGCAGGCGCTGCGGGCCGTCAGGTCCCGGTTCCGTCCAGGCCGGTCGTGATGACATCCACGTCGGTCGTGATGAACCCGGGATGCGCCAGGCGCAGGAAGTCGTGGTGGGCGGTCTCCCACCCGTAGGCGCCGGTGTTGGCGAACAGCAGCACGTCGCCGGCCCGCACCCGGGTCACGTGGGCGTCGCGGGCCAGCACGTCGCGGGGGTTGCACTGCTCCCCCGCGACCGTGACCCGGGCGTCCACGATGCCGGGGCGTTCGAAGTCGTACGGCCACGTGTCCACCGCCAGCACCGTGAACGGGTGGCTGTACCCCCACGACGCCGGCAGCCGGAAGTGGTGCGTGCCCCCGCGGATCACCACGAACCAGGTGCCGTGGCTGCGTTTGACGTCCACGACCTCGGCCGCGTACCAGCCGGCCGGGGCGGCGACGAACCGCCCCGGCTCGACGAGCAGTTCGTGATCGTCGCCGAGGGACGGCGCACGCAGCTGCCGGTGCAGCGCGCCCAGGTCGAACTCGCGCTCGCCGGTGACGTCGACACCGAAGCCGCCGCCCACATTCACCCACGGCCGGCGGATGCCGAGCGCGGCCGCGGCCGGGCGGGCCCACGCGACGCAGCCGCGGATGTAGGCGGCGTGCGCGTCGGCGTCGAGATTGTTCGACACGGCGTGCAGGTGGAAGCCGAGCAGCGCGTGCCCGTCCCGGCCGACGAGGTCGGCGGCGGCGGCGAGGTCGGTCTCCGGCATCCCGAACTGGGTCGCCGTGCCGGTCATCCGGTGCGTGCCCGGCAGCGCCGCGTGGCCGCGGTTGACCCGCAGGCAGATCCGCGCCGGGCCGGCGACCGCGCCGAGGCGGCGCAGCTCGTGCAGGCTCTCCACGTTGACGACGGCGTTGCCGGCGACCGCGGCGCGCAGGTCGTCGTCGGTCTTCGCCGGGCCGCTGAAGATCGTCAGCGGGTGGTGCCCGGCCGCGGCCAGCTCTCCCCCGGACGCGACCTCGACGCCGTCGCCGGCCCGGGCCGCCGCGTCGAGGACCGCCGGGTGGCCGTTGGCCTTCATCGCGTACACGATCGTGGTCCCCGCCGGCAGCGCCGCGCGCAACGCCGCCACCCGGTCACGGACCGTGGCCAGGTCGTACACGTAGGCGGGCCGCGCGGCGGCGAGGACCGCCCGGGCGACACGTGGGCCAGCTGACACCGCTCTCCGTTCGTGGCAGGCCGGTACGCACAGTAGGCTTCCCGCGTGCGCCCCATCGACGCCCGCGACCCGATCGCGTTGTGGCAGTACGCGGAACGGTATCTCGGCGTCGGGACCCGCACCTACAGTCCCTACGCCGAGGACCTGGACATCGCCGACGTGTACCACCCGCAGCGGGGTGCGGCGACGTTCGAGCTCCCGACGGTGCGGGTCCCGCCGTCCGACGGCGTGTTCCGCACGGCCGCGCACCCCTCGCCGCTGCCGGCGCTGTACACCGGCGGCGACGGTTTCCTGCTGCCCGTGCACCCGAACGCTCTCGACGCCCCCGACCTGGCCGGCGCCGGTGTCCTCGGCCGTCTCGCCCCGGGCCCGTCCCTGACGGTTGTGCCGTCGGCGAACGCCCGCACGGTCTTCGTCACCGCGATCGGTGGCCGCCCGGTCGAGCCGCACTTCGTGAAGCTGCACTACCCGCGCCGCCTGTCCCGGTTCACCCGCCGCCTGCGCCGCCCGGTGATCGAGCTGCAACTGTGGGTCTCCGACGAGCTGCTGCAGGCCGGCACCCCGGTCCTGCCGGAGGTCGCCGGCGGCTGGTTCGGCCCGCACCCGTCCCTCGCCGACGGCGGTGGCGGGTTCGCCGGGGAGCAGGACGCCTGGGGGTTCCTCATCCGCGCCGCCCGCCCCGTCGTGGACGCCCCGGCGTGGACGGTCCCGCTGTTCGCCCTGTACGGCCGGGACGTGCACGCCCCCGCCGACCCGCCGCTGCTCGAGCAGCTCGTCGAGGCGTTCGGCGAGGACCCGGCGACGTTCGTCGCCACCCGCGTCGTCGCCCCGATGGTCCGCATGTGGTGCGCCACCGCCGCCGCGACCGGCTGCCCCCTGGAAACCCACGGCCAGAACACCCTGTTCGCCTTCGACACCGGGGCAAAAAGGACAAAGGTGTTGTACCGGGACTGCGCGGTCTACGTCGACAGCGCCGTGCGCGCGGCCCGCGGCCTGCCCGGCGGCCTCCCACCGGCCAACGTCATCCCCCGCGACGTCCCCCTCGCCGCCGACGAGGTGTTCAGCCTCACGTACGACAGCTTCATGGGCCACCACGCCCTGTCGTACGTCGCCGCCCTCGCCCGCACCACGTGGGGCATCCCGGAGCCGGTCCTGCACGACGCCGCCCGGGAGGCCTTCACCACCCCGGCCCTGCTGCCCGACACCGTCTTCTACTACGACAACGTCCTGTACGACAACGGCGACTGGAAGCTCGTCGACACCGGCGAACCCCCGTCCTGGCGCTGACCCCGGGCCGCGGTCCCCGCGCCGGGGTCCGGCGTCCTCGCACATCGCGCCGCCGGACAGATCGGCCGGCGGCACGAGGACGCTGCGGCGAGGGTGCCGGCCGCGCCGGGCGCCCACACCGCTCGCGGGTGCCGGACAGCACGCCGGCAGCGCTGCGCTGGACCAGGACACCGCACCATGGGTGCCGGCCCCGTGACCCGGGGTGCCGGACCGTGGTGCGGCGGCCCGCCACCGTGCGGCCGCACCCAGTAGGGTCGACCGGTGATCGTCGTGCACGGCCTGGTGACCCCGGACGGACGGCTCGCCTGCTGGGCCGAGACCACCGACGCGCCGATCCTGCACCCCCCTTCCGCTCGCGCGGCCGAGCACCAGCCCACGGCCGCCGGGGAACCACCGTCCGGGCACCCGTTCGCCGTGCTCCCGCCCCTGCCGGGCGACGTCTCGACCGCCGACCTGCTCCTGCCGTCGACGCCGGCCCGCCCGGCGGCGTCACCGGAACTCACCGAGCACCTCCCAGCAGCCCGCGGCACCCGGCCGGCGGCCACCCGCCACCAGTCCCGCTGGACCGTCCCGATCGTCGTGCTGTCCCCCACGGCCGACGCCGAGGCCCTCCTCGCCGCGGCCCCGGACACCCGCCCGGGCTCATCGATCGGCTACCTGGCCGACCTCGCCGCGTTCGCCACCAGCCTGGTCGACCGAGGCCGCGTCGTGCCGGCCCTGCCCCCGCAGCCGACGCCCGTCCCTGGACCGCCGGCAACGCCCGCGTCGCACGCCGCCCCAGGCTCAGCACCGTCAGCACCGGTCGTCGGCCCCGACCCGGCGGCGGCGACGGCCCAGTGGCGCCCGGTCCTGTGGGGCGCCGACGCCGCCACGCACGACACCCTGCGCCGAACCATGCCGGGCGTCTTCGCCGCCGCCACCCACCGCCCGCCCGCCGAGGCCCCCGAGGCGGCCCTCGACACGACGGTCGACCTGCTCGTCCGCGCCCGCCTGCGCCACCACCCCCTGCTCACCGACGGCCAGGTCCGCCACGACACCGTCGTACGCGCCTGGCTCCACGCCCTCACCTCCCACGACCCCCGCCTCCGCACGGCCCCCGCCCCCGCCGAGGCCCCCGCCCTGCCGCACCGCATGGCACCCGCCCTCGCCGAAGGCCTGGCCGCGGCCGGCGATGACGCCCCGGAGCAGCCCGGCCCGCGGCGCCTAGCTGTCACCGGCGCCGCCCGCGATGACGAACCCACCCCGGCGTCGTCGGCGCTGATCGGCGAGGGCCCGGAGGTGGCCCGCCTGCGGGAGGTGCTCGAACGCTGGGCCGACAGCGGCCGCCCCGCCCCGGTCCGCACCTGCTTCCGCCTGACCTACGTCGAGGACCCCGAGGACGACGACTTCCCGGGCAGCGACATCGCCCCGCCCACCGGCAGCGACCCGGACCGCGAACCGACCGCCGCAGGAACCATCCGCGGTTCCGGCGACAGACCCCGGACCCGGGCCGGCGATCCCGGCGGCGACGCCACCCCGTCCGCCGCGGACCTGCCGCCCACCGGCACCAACCAGACCCCGGACCGCGACCTCCCGACCGTCACCGGAACCGGCCGCGGTTCCGGTGACGGCACCCAGACCGCGAACAGCTCCGATCCCGACACCTCGACCGATACCCACACCAAGGCCGGTGCGGCCGCGAGCGGGCCGAGCCCGAGCGCAGCCGGAAGCGGTATGGCGGCCCGGCCGGCGGACACGCACCGGGCGCCGAGCGACGCCGCAACGACCCGGACCACGATGAGCCCCGCCGCGGGGCAGGCC
>NZ_JBFAZW010000146.1:0-21894 GCF_040682015.1 Dactylosporangium sp. NPDC051485 | reverse complement strand
CGGGGCGGCGCCCGGGAACGAGGCCCGGCCGCGCGCGGCCCCCGCGCCCGGGGTCGGCGCGCCAGACGTGGGCGCGCCATTCTCCCGCGGGGTGGCGGGCGGCGCGTACGACGACCGGCCCATCGTCCGCTCGAAGTTGACCGGACGATCGGCGCGGGTCGGCAGGAACGCCCCGGGCGGCGCCACATCGGGCGGCGGCACCTCACGGCGCGGCGGCACGGTCGACGGCGGCGAGGACGGCGACCCGGAGCCGGGATGGGCGCCGGAGTACCCGCCCGGCCCCGGGTACGGGGACCCGGCCGCCGGCGGCGCCGAAGTGGGCGGACTCGAAGACGGGGGCGGCGCGGCGAACGCGCCCTGCCCGGGGCCGGCCGGTCCGCCCTGGTCGGCCCGCATCCGCTGACGCTCGATCGGCGTGGGCGCGGGCTGGTTCGGCACGGTGCGCAGCGGCACCTGGGCCACCGCCCGGGTGCGCGAGGAAGCCTGCTCGATGCGGGCCCGCGCGCCCAGGGTACGACCCGGCAGCCGCACGTCGCCGCGGCTGATCTGGGTGACGAACCACGACGGGAGGTACCCCTCGATGGGCAGCCCCGGATTGACCGCGAGCCACCAGTCGACGTTGGGCCAGATGCCGGCGAGGTCCTGGAAGGGCACCCTGCGGTGCGTGCCCGGGTGGCCCGCGAGGCACTCGTGCAGCGCCGACGGCGACGTGAACGCGAGGACGTGCGTGCGACCCTCGGTCGTCCACGTGCCCCATCCGCCGTCGCTGGACGGTGAGCTCTCGGGGGAGGTCGGCAGCAAGATGTCCGCGCGCGCCAGGATGCGGAAGTACTGCTCCTGGTCGTTTGCGCGCAGCGCGTCACGCATGGCGACCTCGGCCTCGGTGGCCGGCTCCCACTCGCTCAACGGCCACCCCCTCTTCGGGCTCGGAAACCGCCGCGTCGCCGAAACCTAACCTATACGGCCAGGGCAATTCGAGGGGTACGACGCGGGCAAGCGCTCCGGCCAGCATAGCGATCGAAGCCGGGCCGCTAACAGCGCTGTCTCATTCACGGCACCCACACGGGACCGAACTCACGGGGCAGCCCGTCGATCGGTCCTGCACCTAGCATGGTGCCCATGTCGCGCCGGTACGTGATGTCCGTTTTGGCAGTTTTTCTGAGCCTCGCGGGTCTTCTCGTCGGCGTGCCCGCCTCGGCCCGGGCGCCCGCGGCCTGCCCCGGTCCGGCCCGCCAGCCGGCGCCGGTTCCCTCTGGGACGCCGTGGCCCCTGCAGCGGTACGACCAGACAAGGCTCAACGCCCTCGCGGACGGCCGCGGAATCGTCGTGGCGGTGATCGACTCGGGCGTGGACGCGCACAACCCGCAACTGCAGGGCGCCGTGCAGCCGGGCCCCGACCAGCTCGACGGCGGCAACTCGGTGCTCGACTGCGTCGGACACGGCACCGGGGTGGCCGGCATCATCGCGGCCCGCCCGGCCAAGGACTCCCCTTTCCGGGGCCTGGCGCCGGGGGCGACGATCCTGGCCCTGCGGGTCAGCGAGCTGACCGAGGGCGAGAACGGCACCACGTCCGGCCGCCAGGGCACGCCCGCCGGCCTGGCCAACGCCATCCGCGACGCCGTGGCCCGGCACGCCAAGGTCATCAATCTCTCCCTGGTCAGCTACCGCGACGACCCAGCCGTTCGCGACGCCGTCGCGGCGGCCGTGGCCGGTGACGTCGTGGTGGTCGCGGCCGCGGGCAACGGGGCCGAGCAGGGCAACCGGACGCCGTACCCGGCCGCGTACGACGGCGTGATCGGCGTCGGCGCCGTCGCGCCGGACGGCCAGCGGGTCCCCTCGTCGCAGACCGGCCCGTACGTGGACCTCGTCGCACCGGGCGCGCAGGTTGTGACGACGACGACACCGAGCGGCCTGGCGGTCATGGACGGCACCAGCTTCGCCGCCCCGTTCGTCGCGGCGACGGCGGCGCTCATCCGGCAGTACCGCCCGAATCTCACCGCCGCACAGGTCGCGGCGCAGCTGATGGCCACGGCGGACGGCGGGCACGCGGGGCCGGGCTACGGCGCCGGCGTGCTCAACCCCGTCCGCGCGCTGACCGAGCGCCTCGGCGCCTCCCCCCGGCCGGCCGCGCAGCCCCTCGCCCAGCCCGCCCGCGATCCGCAGGCCGGCGCCCGGGAGTCGGCCGCCCGCCGCCGGACCGTGCTCATCGCGCTGGGCGGGCTGTCCATCGTGCTCGTCGCGTTCCTGGTCGCGGCGGTACTTCCGGCCGGCCGTCGCCGCCGCTGGCGCCCCGGCCTGCGCGAGCTGCCGCCTCCCACGCCCCCGGACGCGGACCCGGTGGCCCCCGCGTTCGGCGGCTCCTGAGACAAGCGGCGCCCCGCCCCGTGCGGTGCGGGCGGGGCGCCGTGGCGCGTTGCGGGCCGGTCAGCCCCTGCCGGGGAACAGGTGCGTGTTGCGCGCCTCGGTCTCGCGGTAGCGCTGCATGGAGTCCTCGACGCCCACCCTGATGTCGCGCAGCATCTGGGCCAGGTCGGCGCCCGCGCGCTCCCAGTTGTCCTGGCGCACCGTGTAGGCGTCCTTGGCGTCGCCCTGCCAGTTGGCGGTCAATCGCTTGCCCAGCGACGAGACTTCCTCGAGCCGGGAGTGCAGGGTGTTGAGCGCGGACTGGATGGAGGCGCCCGCGTGCTCGAGCGCGCCGAAGTCGACTACCAGCGTGTCATCCATGAGGTCCTCCGGTCAGCCGAGGGCGGAAAGGTCGGTGTTGCCGGTGCGGCGCATCGTGCTGGCCGCCTCCGTGTCGGTGGCGCTGTAGTTCTGGCCCGCCGTGCGCAGGCCCTCGGCCGTATCCATCAGGTTGCGGTTCAGCACACCCTGGTCGTTGTTGAATGCGGCCTTGACCTGCTCGAACGAACGGCCACCGGCGCCCTGCCAGCCCGCGCGCGTCACTTCCAGTTCCCGCATCAGCCTGTTGAGCATGCTCTGCAGCTCCGCGTTGACCTGCTCGAACCGCTGAGCCGCGGAATTGAGTTCGGCCTGTTGGGCCTGCGTTGTCTGGGCCACCGGCGATCACCCCGTTTCTCGTAGTGGACGTTGTCGCGGTCAGGCCGACCGTATCGGCAGATGACGATCGACCACCAGCCCCGTTCCCGCGCTGTGGATAACTTCCGGCATTTCGCCTTTATGATGTCGGGCATGGCGGAGGGCCGGTCGTTCATCAAGTGGGCCGGCGGCAAGACACGCTACGCGGCCGCGCTCGTCGCCGCTGCCCCGTCGTTCACCGGGCGCTACTGGGAGCCGTTCATGGGCAGCGCCGCCGTGTTCTTCGAGCTCCGGCCGGCCAAGGCGGTGCTGTCGGACGCCAACCCGGACCTGGTCGCCTGCTTCCGAGCGGTCGCGGCCGACCCGGAGGCGGTGATGGCCCGCCTCGACGCGATGCCCAACACGCCCGAGCAGTTCGCGCTGGTCCGCCGCCAGGACCCGGCCGGGCTGGACGACGTGGCCCGCGCCGCGCGGGTCATCTACCTGAACAAGACGGCGTTCCGGGGGCTGTGGCGGGTCAACCGGCGCGGGGCGTTCAACACACCCTACGGCGCCTATGACCGGCCGTACTATCGCCGCGAGACGCTGCTGGATGCCTCGCGCGCGCTCGCGGGGGTCGATCTGCGGGAATGCGACTTCGCCGACGCGCTGCGCGAGGCGGCGGCCGGGGACTGGGTGTTCCTCGACCCGCCGTACCTGCCGGAGGGCGGGTTCGCGGACTTCAAGCGGTACACCGCCGGGCAGTTCCGCGACGACGACCACCAACGGCTGGCGGACGAGATGCGCGACGCGTCGGCCCGGGGCGTACTGCTGACCATGACCAACAGCGACACGGACGCCACGCGGCGCATCTATGCCGGCTTCCGCACCACGCGGATGGCGACGCGCCGCGACATCAACCTGCGCGCCGCCGCCCGGGCGAGCTTCGACCTGGTCGTCACCAACTACTGAGCCGGCTGGACCGCGGCCGCCGGATCCAGCGCCGGGCCGGCGGGCAGCAGCGCGACCATCTGGCTGGACACCGCGACCGGCTCCTGGCCGCCGTAGCCCAGCGCCCCCACGGCGTCCGGCACCGGCAGCGCGTGCCGCCGGCCCAGGTCGGTGACCAGCGTCAGCACGCCGGTCTCGGTCCGCACGAGGGCGCCCGAGCCCGGGGGCACCACGATCCGGTCGGCCAGCACCGCGCCCTCCGCCGTCGCCGAGGCGGTCTTGAGCGCGCGGGACAGGTCCGGGCGGGCCGCGCCGACCGTGATGCCGTCCGCCGCGGTGCACACCTCGTCGGGCTGGCCGTCGAGGACCTCCGGCGGCGCCGCGGGCAGCGCGCCGTCGCCGCCGGGGTCGGGCGCGAACGGCTTGACCTGCTTGCCCTGCACCAGCGCGGAGAACTCGGCCGCGGTGAGCGGCAGCAGCTGGCCGCCGCCCTGCACGGCCGCGGTCTCGGGCGCCGCGCGCAGCAGCGCGGCCTGCATCGGCGTGACGGAGGCGAGGCCGTCGCCGGTGACCAGGAACGCGTCGGTGCGGGTGCCGGAGGTCACGCCGTACAGCTGCCCGATCTTGCCGGCCGGGACCGTCTTGCCGCGGTCGGGCACCGGCGGGGTGACCAGGTCGGTACCGGACGGGACCGCGTGCAGCAGGGCCTGCGCGACGGCCACCTGCGGGCGGGCCGACCAGACCAGGGCGGCCAGCGCGGCACCGGGCTCCCGGATCAGGTGCTTGCGCCCGTGCCAGACCAGATAGGTCTGCGATCCGGGGCCGGTCACCAGCATGCCCTTGTCGCCCAGGGGGGTACCGCCGGAAGGTCCCCCGCCGACGAACAGCACCGAGCCGTCGGGGGTGGAGCAGACCGTCCACGCCGCCTTGCGCAGCCCGGACGCGGGCGGCAGCGAGCTGGGCGCGCCGGGAATGCCGAGCGTCTCGCCGCGCGGCGCGTCGGCCAGGGCGGCCCGCGACACGACCACCGTCGGCGCGCCGGCCGAGTTGAGGATGAGCAGTGCCGAGGCCTGGTTCAGGACGGGGTGGAGGACCTGGTCGCGGTACACGAACAGGGCCCCCGACTCCTGCTCGACCACGATCGCCTTGTCGTTGCGCCATTTGCCGGACGTTCCGGGACGCAGCGCCCCGAACGCGGCCGCCCCGCCGACGCCCAGCGCCGCGAGCAGCACGCCGACCAGGGTCGCGCCGGCGACCCGGCGAAACGGAGGCTGCGCGGGATCGGTGTCCCGCATCACCAGAGCCGAGACCACTCGCTGGACCGTGAACTGGTACGAGTGCAGCTGGTCCTGCCGCGACGCCATCCGTCCCCCAAAAATGTCAGACCGGCGCCCTACGATAAGCCCGTCAACTTCATCGGCGGGGGGCGATATGGCGACGCGGACACGGATAGTGCTGGCCCAGGCGGCTGTGGCGCTCGTGGTCGCGGCCTG
Source organism: Dactylosporangium sp. NPDC051485 (assembly GCF_040682015.1). NCBI lineage: Bacteria > Bacillati > Actinomycetota > Actinomycetes > Micromonosporales > Micromonosporaceae > Dactylosporangium > Dactylosporangium sp. NPDC051485. The sequence goes on along the minus strand of NZ_JBFAZW010000146.1, from coordinate 16,432 downwards.
GGCGGCGGGGCCGGTCTGGGCCATGGTCGCGGCGCCGTTCGCCCTGCTCGCCCTGCTCCTCGCGGCCGGCCGGGTGCGCCACCGCCCGCTCGCGCGGTGGATCGGCGACGGCATCCGCTTCCTGGGCCGGCGCCGCACGGTGCCCTCCGGGGTCGGCGGCGCGGGCCTGCTCGCGCTGGTCCGCCCGGGTGCGGCCACCTCCACGCTCGACATCGACGGCGCCGACGTGGGTGTGCTCGAGGACACCGACGGCCTGGTCGCGGTGGTGCGCGTCGGCGACCTGTCCGCCCTGCTCGGTGCCGCCCTGCCGGCCCTGCCGCCGCTGAGCGCGCTGCTGCCGACGCCGGCCCGCGACGTGCCGGAGGTGCGGGTCCAGCTGCTGGTCAGCGCCGTCACCGCGCCGTCACCCTCGGCGACGCCGTCGGCCACCTCGTATCGACAGCTCACCGACGGCCGGGTGCTCGCGCACCAGAGGGTCCTCGTCGCCGTGCGGGTGCGCCGGGCGGGCGGCTATCGGCGGGCCGATCTGGAGGAGTCGCTCGTGGTTGCGGTACGGCGCGTCAGCCGCCTCCTCGCCAAGGCCGGCCTGCCCGCGCTGCCCCTGTCGGCGACGTCGGCCCTTGCCGCGGTGACCGAGGCCGCCCAGCACGACCCGTCCCACCCGATCCGCGAGACGTGGACGGGCGTGCGGGTCGGCGGCTTGCACCAGGCCGCGTTCCGCCTGCGCCGCTGGCCGGAGCTGGGCCCGCTGATGGGCCGCCTGCTGACCCTGCCGACGTCGGTCACCACCCTGTCGCTGACCGCCCAGTCCCCCGTCCCGTCGGCGGCCGCCCCGGACCGTCCCGCCGCGCCCCCGCCATCGGGCCCCGCCGGCCCCGCGGCGCCGGGTTCGATGGCGCCCGGTGTTCCGGTCAGCGGCGTGGTGTCCCCGGTCCACTCCTACGTTCCCGGCTCGACGGTCGCGTATGGCCCGGGTGCGAGTCCCGCCGCCGACCCGGGCCATGGTGGCGGGTCGTCGGCCGGCGCTCATCCGCAGGCCGACCTGGGGCAGCGGGCGGCGATTCCCGCACCGCGGCGGGCGGTCGACGACTTCGGGCCGTTCGACGGGCCGGCCGCTCCGGCGGGAGGCCCGGCAGTGCAGGCCGAGCTCGTGGTGCGCCTCGCGGCCCCCTCGGCGGCCGCCCTCGCCCAGGCCACGACCGCCCTGCGTCGCCTGGTGGAGAGCCTGGACGCCAAGGTCACCCGGCTCGACGGCGCCCAGCTCGACGGCCTGGCCGCCACTCTGCCGCTGGGTGGCGGCGCCGCCATGGAGGACGCGGTCCTGGCCGGCCTGGTCGCGGGCCACGAGGGCCTCGCCCTGGGCGGCGCCCGTCCGGCCACCGTGACGCCGCCGCGGCTGTCCGCCGTCGCCCCGCCGATCGGCGGCGAGGGCATCATGCTGGGCGTCAACCGCCGCAGCGAGCCGGTGGTGGTCCGCCTGTTCCGCCCGGAGCCGACCCGGGCCACCCTGATCGGCGGCGTGCGCTGCGCCCAGCTCGTGGTGATGCGTGCCCTGGCCACGGGCGCCCGCGTGCTGGTCCAGTCGGCCCGGCCGCATGCCTGGGAGCCGTTCCAGCGCGGCCTGGGCACCGCCGAGCCCCTGTCGGTCGTGCCCCCGGGCCGCCTGGGCGACCCGCCGCCGGCCACCGCCACCGGCCCTCAGCTGCTGGTCCTCGACGTCGGCCCCATCCCGGGCCGCGCCGTCCCCGTCCAGGAGAGCGCCTGGCGCACCATCCTCTACGTCCGCGACGACCTCACCACCGCCGACACCGACCTGCTGACCCGCTCCGACCTGGCCCTGCTGCAGCCCCTGACGCCACACGAGGCCACCCTGGCCGGCGACGCGCTGGGCCTGGGCGACTCCCGCGGCTGGCTGACCCGCATCTCCCCGGAGATGCTCGGCGTCGTGATCAACCGCCAGACCGTCCGCTGGACCCAGCTGTCCACCACCCCGCTCGAACTCCAGCTCACCGGAGGCCCCGCCCGCTGACCCAAGCCCCGCCGCCCGCCCTCCGCCGCTCCGCCCTCGGCCCCGCCGTGCGCCGCCCGCGCGGCCATCCGCCCTCCGTGCCGATTTCCGCGCCGCTGTCCGCTGTCCGAGCGGTCGTCCGCCGTTCGCCTCTGGCCGGTCGGGCGCCGCCTGCTCGATCGCCGGGCGTCCGCACGCGACCTCCCGCCCCGGACGCCGCACCCCATGCCCGCTGGCTGCCCGGGCGATGCACCGTGCGGCTACTCCTCGGCGCCGCCTCGCACACCTTCTGTGGGCCGCGTGCCTTGCTGGGTCGACCGGGGTGTGCGGCGAGTGACGAATGAAAGGCCGCGCGGAGACGAGGAGCGTCCGGAGCGCGCGGGGGCGGGTGTTCGTTCGGGGGTGGACGTTTGGCTTAGGTGGGGATGGGCGATCGGGTGAAGAAGAGGTGATGGCGGGGTGTCCCGGGCTGGCGCGGACGTGGCACGATCACCCGCATGGGAATCCTCATCCGGCTCGCGGTGAGCGCGTTCACGGTCTGGCTGGCCACGCTGGTGATCTCGGGCATCACCGTCAAGGGTGACACCGGGCACAAGGTGATCACGTTGGTGGTGGTGGCGGCGATCTTCGGGATCGTCAACGCCGTGCTGCGGCCGATCATCAAGACGATCGGGTGCTGGGCGTACCTGCTCACGCTGGGGCTCGTGTCCCTCGTCGTGAACGGAGCGCTGCTGCTGCTCACCAGCAAGATCGCCGGGGCGCTCGACCTGCAGTTCAACGTGGACAAGTTCTGGCCGACCGCCGTGCTCGGGGCCCTGTTCATCGGCATCGTCAGCTGGCTCCTCAACTTCCTGATTCCCGACCGCGGGGACAAGGACCGCAAGCGCTACGACCGCCGGCCGCCGCAGCAGCAGTACGGGGGCGGGTACCAGCAGAATTACCGCGGCCAACGGTGACGAACGCCATCACGTGAGGGGCGGGTATCCCACCCGCCCCTTACGATCTGGGCCTACGTTGTAGGGCGTGGAACCACTGCGCCGCGGATATCTGTCCGCGCTCACCGCCAATGTGCTGTGGGGCACTTTTCCGTTGTACTTCCACGCGCTGCGGGCCGCCGGCGCGGTCGAGGTCCTCGCGCACCGGATCGTGTGGTCGCTCGTGAGCATCGCGGTGCTGCTCGCCGTGGTGCGCCGCTGGCGCCGGCTCGGGGAACTGCTGCGCAACGGGCGGCTCGTCGCGGGCATCGCGGTCGCCGCGGTGTTCATCGCCGTCAACTGGGGCGTCTACATCTTCGCGGTGAACACCGATCGGGTCGTCGAGGCTTCCCTGGGGTACTTCATCAATCCCCTCTTCGTCATCCTGCTCGGCGTGCTCGCGCTGCGCGAGCGGCTTCGCGCCGCGCAGTGGGTCGCGCTCGGCGTCGGGGCGGTCGCGGTGGTCGTGCTGAGCATCGACTACGGGCGGCTGCCGTGGATCGCGCTCACGCTGGCCGGGTCGTTCGGCAGCTACGGGCTGATCAAGAAGCGGCTCGGGCTGCCCGCGGCCGAGGGGCTGTTCATGGAGTCGGGCGTGCTGGCGCTGCCGGCGCTCGGGTACCTGGCGTGGCTCAGCGCCGACGGCCACTCCACCTTCGGCACCATCTCGACCGGGCATTCGCTCCTGCTGGCCGGCAGCGGGTTGCTCACCGCCGTGCCGCTGCTGCTCTTCGCCGAGGCCGCCAACCGGGTGCCGCTGTCGGGCCTCGGCATGCTGCAATACCTGACCCCGATGCTGCAGCTGCTCATCGGCGTCGCGGTGTTCAGCGAGCCGCTCCCACCTGCGCGGCTGGCCGGCTTCGCCATCGTCTGGTGCGCGCTGGCCATCTTCAGCTGGGACGCCTTCCGCGCCGCCCGCCGCGCCCGGGCCGAACGCGCGGCAACCCGCAACGCCGAGCCGGCCGCCCGGACGCCGGCAGCTACGTCGTCCAGCGTCGAGGCAGCCGACGCCGCGGCGCCGACGCCCGCGGCGTGAACGCCAGCACCTCGGCGTCGTCGCGGGGATGCGGCGACCCGCCGGGTCGGTGCGTGAGTAGAGGCGCGCCTGGTCAGGCGGCGAGGCTCAGCAGGGGGGTGCCGTCGCCATTGCGGATCTCGATGCGCTGGATGTTGGAGCGCTGGATGTTGCTGTGCGCGGTCAGCTGCATCTCGTCGCCGGAGCGGGCGGTCCAGGTGTTGATCTCCTGGGGGTCGCCCGACTTCGGTACGACGACCAGCGTGAAGGTCCACTTGGCGTACTCGTCGCTCTCACCCGCCCTGTAGGCGCAGCGCATCCGCACGACGGTGCCGTCCGGGTCCGAGTCCAGCGCCAGCGACGCCGTGACCGGGACCGTGGCGGCCACCTCCTGCATGGCCACGTAGTCGGGCTGGCCGACACCGGCGGCGCGTACGCCGATGACCGCGGCCACGCCCAGGAAGGCGGCCACCAGCGCCGTGCCGGCGGTACGCCAGCGACGGCGGCGGCGCTCGGTGCGCTGGGCACTGCGGGCCCGGTCGAGTACGCGCGGCAACAGAGGATCCGCGGCCGAGCCGTCGACCCGCTCGGCCGCGGGGCCGCCCGAAGCCGGCGCAGAGCCGTTCAGCCGGCCGAGGGACGGATCGGTCGCCGTCGGGCCGACCCAGGCGGCCGGGGCCGGCGGGGACGACACGGCGGCCGGGCTGGCCGGTGTGGCCGGGGACGGCGGAGATAGCACGGAGGTTGGGCCGGGCCGGCCGGGGCGCGGCTCGTCGGGCAGGTCGGACGCCAGGGCTATCTGCGCGGCGCTCTCCGGATCCAGCCGGCCGAGCAGGCCCGGCAGGTCGGAGAACTCCGCCACCTCCGCTCGGCACTGCCCACAATCAGCGAGATGCCGCTCGTATGCCTCACGCTCCGGCGGTGGCAACGCGCCCAGCACGTAGACGGCCGAGTCATGGAGGCGTTCACACCTCATTGCGTCACCCCCAACTCCTGCAGGACAACCTTCAGCGAACGCAGCGCGTAGTACGTGCGCGACTTGACCGTGCCGGGCGGCACGCCCAGGCGCTCGGCCGCCTCGGCGACGGAGCGGCCCTGGTAGAAGCACTCGACCAGGACCTCGCGGTGCGGTCGGGACAGGCGGGTCAACGCCTCGGCGATGGCCCAGGACTCCACCGCGCGCTCGGTCTCGTCGGCGACCGCCGGTGTCTCCGGCAGCTGGTCGGTGAAGACCTCGCCCACCCGCGCGGCGCGCCGCCGCCAGGCGTCGATGGCGAGGTTCCGGGCGGTGGTGAAGAGCCAGGCGCGCACCGAGCCACGGGCCGGGTCGAGCGCCTCCGGGTGCTGCCAGGCCCGCAGCAGGGTCTCCTGCACGAGGTCCTCGGCCCGTTGACGGTCGCCGCCGGCCAGTCGCAAGGCATGGGAGAACAGCGCGTCTCCGTGCTCCGCGTGGAGCGCCTTCAGCAGGTCAGCATCGTCTCTACTCACGCCTGGACATGTTTCCGATCCCTTCCACCACCTTCTACGCACCGATACGCAGAGAGGTTCAGCCCGGGAACACGTGTCGGCGACGCGACATGCGTTCTCAACCGATGGTGCGCCCCAAGCGGCCGCCCGGCCACCCGGCAAACGCCGCAGCGCGGGTGGATCGACCACCGGGCAAAACGCCGCAGCGCGGGTGGATCGGCCACCGACGAAGCCGAGAGCGGCCACCCAGCAAGAGACCGGCAAGAACCCGACCAAGCGGGCGTGCCAGCTACTCGTCCAGGACCGTGGCCAGGTGGTGGGCGGTGGCGAGCAGGCGGGTCCGGACCACCTTGGCCGAGGACATCAGCTCGGCCGGCGGCAGCGCACAGGCCAGCACGACCCGCCGATCCGGGTCCCGGTCGGCCACCACGGTCACGGCGGCGCAGGCCAGGCCCTGGCGGAACTGCCCGATCTCGATCTGCATGCCGCGCCGCTCCCCCGCCGCCAGGTCCGAGTCCAGCGCCTCCGGCGAGGTCAGGGTGGCCGAGGTGTAGGCGCGCATGCCGTACTCCTTGAGGAACCGGAACCGCTGATCCTGGCTCAGGGTCGCCAGCAGCGCCTTGCCCAGCGCCGTCGCGTGCGCGGCCTCGTCGTAGCCGGGCACGAGGTCGTCGAGGGGCGGCGTGCGCGGGCCTTCCGCCATCGCGGTGACCGCGACCCGGCCGGCGACGAAGCGGCCCAGGAAGTGGCTGTACCCGGTCTCGGCCGCGGCGCGGCGCAGGCGGTCGATGACCGCGCCCGGACCGCGGAAGGCGAGCACCAGCTCCCGGTAGCGGTCGGCGATCTCCAGGCCTACGACGTAGGTGCCGTTCTCCCGGCGGATGACGTAGCCCTCGTAGGCGAGCGTTCGGACGAGGTGGTAGGTAGTGGCGACGGTGAAGTCACATCGTCTCGCGATCTGCTTCACGGTCAGGCCGCGGGGCGACTGACCGACCGCCTCCAACACTCGTAGGGCCCTCGAAACGCTCCGGATGAGATCCGAGGGTTCGGCTTGTGGATCCCGCACCGCCACCCTCCCCAGCCGCATCACTAACTGGAGTCACACCATATGAAATCAGAGAGGGTCGAGGGAACATTCTGATCATTTGTGACGCCAGGTGGGGGGATTTCAACCCTCAGCACATAGCGATGAATACACCATACTGGACATCATGATCGTGACGCACCTGTAGTGACACGCCGTGTGATGTAAGTAATAGACATCGACCGCTTATCCAGTCTGAGTAAGTAATTGGATCCATGCTGAGTACTTAGCGCGCAAGTGCGCACGGGCCAAGACGGCCCGTCATCGTGTCATCGCGACACGTCGTCGGCCCGGGTACCCGGCCAGCTTGCATTGAGCAATCTGCGCACCAACCGCAGAAAACGGCACATCACGTGCCGAATGGTGAAAACATTGACCGACATAGGTCAATGTGAAAAGTGGCGATCAGCCTCGTCAGTTGGTCCGGTCGGCGATGAAGTCGCACAGCGACTCCAGCGCCACGCGGGCCGGGGCCTCCGGCAGCGCGGCCAGCGCCGCCCGGGCGGTGTCGGCGTAGCCGCGCACAGTCTCCCGGGCCTGCTTGAGGGCGGTCGAGTCGCGCAGCAGCCCGAGGGCCTCGGCGTGCAGGGCGTCGTCGGTGACCGGGCCGGCGGCCAGGATCTCACGCAGCCGCACGGCCGCGGCGTCGTCGTCCGAGGAGGCCAGCGCGTAGAGCACCGGCAGGGTCGGCACGCCCTCGCGCAGGTCGGTGCCGGGCGTCTTGCCAGACTCCGCGGCGTCGCTGGCGATGTCGATGAGGTCGTCGGAGAGCTGGAAGGCGATGCCGAAGGTCTCGGCGAACGTGGCCAGCGCGTTCACCTGCTCCGGCGGGCAGCCGCCGAACATCGCGCCGAAGCGGGCGCTGGTGGAGATCAACGAACCGGTCTTGTGCTCCAGGACCCGCAGGTAGTGGCGGATCGCGTCCTCGCCGTCCAGCGGGCCGGCGGTCTCGTCGATCTGGCCGTGCACGAGCTGCGAGAAGGTGCTCGCCTGGATCTTCACGGCCTCCACGCCGAGCTCGGCGGCGAGGTCGGCGGCGCGCGAGAAGAGGTAGTCGCCGACCAGGATGGCCAGCGCGTTGCCCCAGCGGGAGTTCGCGCTGGGCGCGCCGCGGCGCACGGTGGCCTCGTCCATGACGTCGTCGTGATACAGCGTGGCCAGGTGGGTCAGCTCGACCACGGCGCCGGCCAGCACGACCTCGCGGGCGGACGGGTCGCCGAACTGCGCGGCCAGGCCGACCAGCAGCGGCCGCACGCGCTTGCCGCCCGCGTCCATCAGGTGCCGGGCCGCCTCGGTGACCAGCGGGTTGGCGCTGTGGACCGAGTCGATCAGCACCGCCTCGACGTCGCGCAGGTAGGCGGCCATGCCGGCCTCCAGCTGCGGGTCGGCAAGGGTCAGCCCGACCGAAGCGCTCGACTGCACGGTTCCCGTACTCACCACAGCTCCAACGATGCCATACGAACTTCCGACTGCTGATACAGGGACGTCCCCACGTGGGTACCCACGGGGGACGTCACTGTCGGTACTGCGAGCCTACCCGGCCATCTAGCTGAGGAATCTTCCGGCGTTCTGCGTGACTTCGAGCAGCGCGCCCGGCGCCACACCCAGCACCAGCGTCGCCACCGTGCCGATGACCAGCGCGGCCGCCGTCATGGCGCCCGGGATGGACACGGCCGGCGTCGACTCGGCCGGCTCCGACAGCCACATCATGACGACGACCCGCAGGTAAGGGAAGGCCAGGATGGCGGAACTCACCACGCCGGCGATCACCAGCCAGGTCTGGTCGCCGTCCACGGCCGCCGCGAACACGCCCACCTTGGCGGTGAAGCCGCTGGTCAGCGGGAGGCCGGCGAAGGCCAGCAGGATGAAGGTGAAAAGCGAGGCGTACAGCGGCGAGCGCCGCCCGAGCCCGGCCCAGCGCGACAGGTGGGTGGCCTCCCCGTCGGCGTCGCGCACCAGCGTCACGACGCCGAACGCGGCGAGCACGGTGAAGCCGTACGCCACCAGGTAGAACAGCGAGCTGGACAGGCCCTTCTCGTTGAGCGAGATGACGCCGATGAGCAGGTATCCGGCGTTCGCGATCGACGAGTAGGCCAGCAGGCGCTTGATGTCGGTCTGGGTGACCGCGAGGATCGCCCCGACGATCATGGTGAGCACCGCGATCGTGCCGAGGACCGGCTGGATCGTCCACTTGGTGCCCTCGAAGCCGACGTAGACCAGCCGCAGCAGCCCGCCGAACGCGGCGACCTTGGTGCAGGCGGCCATGAGCGCCGTGATCGGCGTCGGGGCGCCCTGGTAGACGTCGGGCGTCCACACGTGGAACGGCACCGCGGCCGCCTTGAAGAGCAGGCCGATCGCCAGCATGGCCAGGCCGACGTACAGCAGGATGTCGTCCTTGCCACCGGCGTGCACGGCCGCCGAGATCGCCTTGAAGTCGACCTGTCCGGCGTAGCCGTAGACCAGCGCGATGCCAAAGAGGAAGAACGCCGAGGCGAAGGAGCCCAGCAGGAAGTACTTCATCGCGGCCTCCTGCGACAGCAGCCGCCGGCGGCGAGCCAGCGCGCACAGCAGGTACAGCGGCAGCGAGAAGACCTCGAGCGCGACGAACATGGTCAGCAGGTCGTTGGCCGTGGCGAACAGCAGCATGCCGCCGAGGGCGAACATCGCCAGCGGGAAGACCTCGGTCGCGCCGCCGCCGCGGGCCGCCTGCTCGCGGTCGCGGTCGGTGTTGGCGGTGACCGCGGCCTGCGCCACGAACGCGCCGCCCGGCTCCAGCGTCCGCTCGCCGATGAGCAGCAGCGCCACGATGCCCAGCACGATGATCGCGCCCGACAGGAACAGGCCCGGCTTGTCGATCGCGACCGCGGACGCGGCCGTGATCACCGGCTTGTCGCCCTGGCGGATCACCATGACCAGCGCGGCGACGAGGCCGGCGAGCGCCAGCGTGAGCTGGACGCTGTGCCGCACCCGCCTGGGGACGAAGCCCTCGACCAGGACCCCGACGCACGCGATGCCGAAAAGGATCAGCATCGGGGCGAGGGCCGCGTAGTCAAGATGCGGCAGTTGGAGTTTGTCGTTCACTTGCCGGCCTCCACGGTACCCACGGTGGCTTTCGGGTCGGTCTTGCCGACGTCCTGCATGGTCGCCTTCACCGCCGGGTTGATCACGTCGGTCAGCGGCTTGGGGTAGAAGCCCAGCAGCAGGATCAGCGCGATCAGCGGGGCGACCACCACGGCCTCGCGCAGCGACAGGTCGCGGCCCATGGCCTTGATCTCGGCCAGCTTCGGGTTCGGGGTGCCCTGCGTGGTGCGCTGGATCATCCAGAGCACGTAACCGGCGGCCAGGATGATGCCGGCGGTGGCGATGATCGCGACCGTCTTGTTCACCGTGAACGTGCCGATGAGGACCAGGAACTCGGAGACGAAGGGCGAGGTGCCGGGCAGCGCCAGCGAGGCGAGGCCGGCGATGAAGAAGACCCCGGCGAGCACCGGCATGAGCTTGCCCGCGCCGCCGAAGTCGGTCACCAGGGCGCTGCCGCGGCGGGCCACCAGCATGCCCACGACCAGGAACAGCAGGCCGGTCGCCAGGCCGTGGTTGACCATGTAGAGGACCGCGCCGGTGCCGGCCTGGGTGGTGAAGGCGAAGATGCCGATGCCGATGAAGCCGAAGTGCGCGATCGAGGTGTACGACACCAGCCGCTTCAGGTCGTTCTGCCCGATCGCCACCAGCGCGCCGTAGACGATGCCGACGAGCGCGAGCGTGAGCCCGAGCCAGGCGAAGTCCTTCGACGCGTGCGGGAAGAGCGGGATGCAGTACCGCAGGATCCCGAAGGTGCCGACCTTGTCCAGCACGCCGACGAGCAGCGCGGCGGCCCCGGCCGGGGCGGCCCCACCGGCGTCGGGCAGCCAGGTGTGGAACGGGAAGAACGGCGCCTTGATCGCGAACGCGACGAAGAACCCGAGGAACAGCCAGCGCTCGGTGTTGACCGAGAAGTCGGCGTTGACCAGGGTCTGCCAGTCGAAGGTCTCGCCGCCCAGCACCCACAGCCCGACCAGCGCGGCCAGCATGAACAGGCCGCCGAGCAGGGAGTAGAGGAAGAACTTCACCGCGGCGTACTGCTTGTGCTGCCCGCCGTAGGAGCCGATGAGGAAGTACATCGGCACGAGCATGACCTCGAAGAACACGTAGAACAGGAACACGTCCTGCGCGGCGAAGACGCCGATCATCGTGCACTCGAGGGCGAGCAGCAGGGCGAAGTACGCCGGGACCGACCGTTTGCTGTGCTCGGCGTCGTGCCAGGAGGCCAGGATGACCAGGGGCACGAGCAGGGCGATCAGCGCGATCATGACCAGGGCTATGCCGTCCACAGCAAACGTGAACTTGGCTCCCCACTGCGGGATCCAGGTCCAGGAGTCGCGCAGCTGGAAGCGCTCGCCGTTGGGCTTGAACTGGGCCCACAGGCCGACGCCGAGGCCCAGGATGACGACCGACCAGGCCAGCGCGGCGCGCTTGGCGAGTTCGGGCTTGTCCTTGGGCAGCAGCGCGACCCCCACCGCGCCGACGAGCGGCGCGGCCGTGAGGACGGTCAGGTATGGGAAGTGGCTCATCCGAACCTCACCGCAAGCGTGGCGGCCACCACGAGCACCGCACCTCCGAGGATGGACAGGGCGTACGAGCGCACGAACCCGGTCTGGGCCCGGCGCATTCGGCCCGATCCGCCGCCGACGCCCGCGGCGAGGCCGTTGACCAGCCCGTCGATGCCGCGGTTGTCGAGGTAGACCAGGGCGCGGGTCAGGTAGCGGCCCGGCGCCTCGAACACGATCTCGTTGAACGAGTCGGTGTACAGGTTGCGGCGGGCGGCGGTGACCAGCGGGCCGGCCGGCTGCTCCTCCAGGGCCGTGCCCTTGCGGAACAGTGCCCAGGACAACCCGGCGCCGATCAGCACGACGACCACGCCGACGATCATCATCAGGGTCTCGTTCAGATGGCGCGCCGGCTCCGGGTGCTCCGAGCCGTAGACCGGGGTCAGCCAGTCCGGCACCGAGGTGGCCAGCAGACCACCGGCGGCGACCGAGCCGACCGCCAGGATGATCAGCGGGATCGTCATGACCTGCGGGGACTCGTGCGGGTGCTTGATGTCCTCGGTCCAGCGCTTCGGGCCGTGGAAGGTCAGGATGAACAGCCGGGTCATGTAGAAGGCGGTCAGGCCCGCGCCCAGCAGGGCCGCGCCGCCGAACAGCCAGCCGGTCCAACCCTCGCGCTCGAACGCCGCGGTGATGATCGGCTCCTTGGAGAAGAAGCCGGACAGCGGCGGGATGCCGATGATCGCCAGCCAGCCCAGGCCGAACGTGACCCAGGTGATCTTCATGTACTTCCAGAGCCCGCCGAAGCGGCGGATATCGGTCTGGTCGTGCATGCCGTGCATGACCGAGCCCGCGCCGAGGAACATGCCGGCCTTGAAGAAGCCGTGCGCGAGCAGGTGGATCAGGGCCAGCGCGTAGGCGCCGCCGCCGAGCCCGACGCCCAGGAACATGTACCCGATCTGGCTCACCGTCGACCAGGCCAGCACCCGCTTGATGTCGTCCTTGGCGCAGCCGATGATGCAGCCGATCAGCAGCGTCAGCGCGCCGACGGCGACCACCACGGTCTGCGCGTCGGGCGAGGCGTCGAAGATCGGGTGCGAGCGGGCGATCAGGTAGACGCCCGCGGTCACCATCGTGGCCGCGTGGATCAGGGCCGAGACCGGGGTCGGGCCCTCCATCGCGTCCGGGAGCCAGGCCTGCAGCGGGAACTGGCCGGACTTGCCGGCCGCGCCGAGCAGCAGCAGCAGGGCGATCGCCAGGACCGTGCCCTTGCCCAGGCCGTGGACGCTGTTGAACACCTCGCCGTAGTTGACCGTGCCGAGGTGGGCGAAGATCAGGAAGATCGCGATCGCGAAGCCCGCGTCACCGACGCGGTTCATCAGGAACGCCTTCTTGCCGGCGGTGGCCGCGCTGGGGCGCAGGTACCAGAAGGAGATCAGCAGGTAGGAGGCGAGGCCGACGCCCTCCCAGCCGAAGTACAGCATCACGTAGTTGTTGCCGAGGACCAGCAACAGCATCGCCGCGATGAACAGGTTGAAGTAGCCGAAGAACTTGCGCCGGCCGGGGTCGTGCTCCATGTAACCCACCGCGTAGAGGTGGATCAGCGAGCCGACACCGGTGATGAGCAGGACGAACATCGCCGACAGCGGGTCGAAGAGCAGGCCCAGGTCGACGTGGAAGCTCCCCACGCTGATGTAGTCCCACAGCTTCAGCTCGACGCCGTTGCGGTTCTCGAGCCCGCGCAGCGAGAAGAAGTACGTCAGGCCGAGCACGAATGACGCCGCGACGCTGAGCACGCCGAGCCAGTGACCCCAGCGGTCGGCCCGCTTGCCGAGCAGCAGCAGCACTGCCGCGCTGGCCAGCGGGATCGTCGGGAGCAGCCAGAACGAGTGCAGCCACCCCGTCGCCGCCGAGTAGGCGATTGTTTCCACCACCCGCTCCTTTAGTACTTCAGCAGGTTCGCGTCGTCGACGCTGGCCGAGCGCCGAGTCCGGAAGATCGACATGATGATCGCCAGGCCGACGACGACCTCGGCCGCCGCCACGACCATGACGAAGAACGCCATGATCTGCCCGTCGAGCGTGCCGTTGATCCGGCTGAACGTGACCAGCGCGAGGTTGGCCGCGTTCAGCATCAACTCGATGCACATGAACAGCACGATGGCGTTGCGGCGGATGAGCACACCCACCGCGCCGATCGTGAACAGGATCGCCGCGAGGACGATGTAGTACGTCGGTGTCACTTCTCGGTCCCCTTCGGTGCGACGTCAGCGGACGTCAGCTCCCGGGTCGGCAGAATCTTGGAGATGCTGCGGTCGGACGGCGTGCCGTCGGGCAGGCGAGCCGGCGTGGCCACCGAGTCCGAGCCGGCGAAGACGCCGGGGCCGGGCTTCGGGGCCGGGTAGTTGCCGGGCCGGAACCGGGCCAGCATCTGCTCGGGCTGGCTGATCTTGTCTTCCTTGCGCTTCTCGACGTGCGCCAGGATCATCGCGCCGACGGCGGCGGTGATCAGCAGCGCCGAGGTGACCTCGAAGACCCAGACGTAGCGGGTGAACAGCAGCCGGGAGATGCCGATCACGTTGCCGGCCGCGTTGGCGTCGTTCAGGCCCTTCGGGCTGACGTCGCCGAGCGCCCGGTAGAGGCCGATGCCCAGCAGCAGTGCCAGGCCGATGCCCAGCAGGCTGGCCGCCATCCGCTGCCCGCGCAGGGTCTCGATCAGCGAGTCCGAGGAGTCGCGGCCGACCAGCATCAGCACGAACAGGAAGAGCATCATGATCGCGCCGGTGTAGACGATGATCTGCACCATGCCGATGAACGGGCCGGCCTGGAGGATGTAGAACACGCCCAGCGACATCATCGTGAGGATCAGCGACAGCGCCGAGTGCACGGCGTTGCGGGCCCAGACCATGCCGATGGCGCCGAGGACGGCGATCGGGGCGAGGATCCAGAAGGTGACGGCCTCACCGCCCTTCACGTCGCCGGCCGAGGCCAGCGTGTGCAGCGCCAGGTCAGTGGTCACGAGTGGACCCCCTTGTACCGCTCTGCCCCCGCGGACGTGCCGGGGTTCTCCAGCGCGCCGACGTAGTAGTCCTTCTCGGAGTCGCCCAGGCGCATGTCGTGCGGCGGGCGCTCCATCCCCGGCAGCAGCGGCGCGAGCAGCTGCTCCTTGGTGAAGATCAGGTCACGGCGGTTGTCGCGGGCCAGCTCGTACTCGTTGCTCATGGTGAGCGAGCGGGTCGGGCAGGCCTCGATGCACAGCCCGCAGAAGATGCAGCGGGCGTAGTTGATCTGGTACGTCTGGGCGTAGCGCTCACCGGGCGAGAACCGCTCGTCCTCGGTGTTGTCCGCGCCCTCGACGTAGATCGCGTCCGCGGGGCAGGCCCACGCGCACAGCTCGCAGCCGATGCACTTCTCCAGCCCGTCCGGCCAGCGGTTGAGAATGTGCCGGCCGTGGTACCGCGGAGCCGGCGGCTTGCGCTGCTCCGGGTACTCCTCGGTGACCACCTTCTTGAACATGTGCGAGAAGGTGACCCCGAACCCCTTCAGGGTTCCACCAATAGACACGTCAGCTCTCCTTGCCGGTCGGGACGGTTTCCCGCTCGACGATCACGCGCTTGGCCCGCGGGCTGGGCGGCACCTCGAGGTTCAGCGGCGGCAACGGGAAGCCCTTCTCGCCGCCGACGCGGCCGCCCGGGTCCACCGGCGTCGGCTCGGTCACCGGGCCGCGGCGCGCCCGCTGCAGCCAGACCAGCACCAGGACCAGTACGACCAGCGCGGCGACGCCCACGATGACGCCGGTCCGCGTGCCTGTGCTCAGCTCGTCGTGGCGCTGCACGAGCCGGATGCCGGACAGCGCCAGGATCCAGACCAGGTTGGCCGGGATGAGCACCTTCCAGCCGAAGCGCATGAACTGGTCGTAGCGCAGCCGGGGCAGGGTGCCGCGGAGCCAGACGAACACGAACAGCAGCAGCAGCACCTTGATGGTGAACCACAGCACCGGCCACCACCCGTGGTTCGCGCCGTCCCAGAGGGAGAGCGGCCACGGGGCGCGCCAGCCGCCGAGGAACAGCGTGGTGCACAGGCCCGAGACGGTGACCATGTTGACGTACTCGGCCAGGAAGAACAGCGCGAACTTCAGCGACGAGTACTCGGTGTGGAAGCCGCCGACCAGCTCCGACTCAGCCTCGGGGAGGTCGAACGGCGCGCGGTTGGTCTCGCCGACCGCCGACGTGAAGTAGATCAGGAAGCTGGGAATCAGCAGGACGCCGTACCAGGCCGGGAGGTGCCACTGCATGCCGAAGACCTCGGCGGTGCCGTTGCCGGCCTGGGCCGCCACGATCTGCGAGGTCGACATCGTGCCGGAGACCAGGAAGACCGAGACGATCGACAGCCCCATCGCGACCTCGTAGGAGATCATCTGGGCGCTCGATCGAAGACCACCGAGCAGCGGGTACGTCGAGCCGGAGGCCCAGCCGCCCAGCACGATGCCGTAGATGCCCATCGAGGAGCAGGCCAGCACCAGCAGGACCGCCACCGGGATGTCGGTGAGCTGCAGCGGGGTGTGGGTGCCGAAGATCGACACCGAGGGGCCGAACGGGATGACCGAGAAGGCGGTGAACGCGGTGACGGTCGAGACGACCGGCGCGAAGAAGAACACCACCTTGTCCGCCAGCCGCGGCATGATGTCTTCCTTGAAGGCCAGCTTCAGGCCGTCGGCCAGCGACTGCAGCAGGCCGAAGGGGCCGTTGCGGTTCGGGCCGGGGCGGACCTGCATCCGGGCCACGACCCGGCGCTCGTACCAGATGGCGAAGAGCGTCATGACGACCAGGAACGCGAAGATCACGATGACCTTCGCGAGCACCAGCCACCAGGGGTCCTTGCCGAACTGGTCCAGGTTGCCGTACGCGGCGAGAGGCGTCATTTTGCGCTACCCCCAGTGCTGATCTCGACCAGCGCGCCCTCGGTGACGCCGAGCGTGCGGCGCAGGGTCGAGCCCGGTGAGTTCGTCGGGATCCATACCACCCCGTCGACCATGTCGGTGACGAGCGCCGGCAGGGTGATTGCGCCCCGCTCGGTGCCGACGGTCACCGCGTCCCCGTCCACCACGCCCAGGTCGGCCGCGGTGCTCTTGGAGAGCCGGACCACGGCGGGGCGGGCGGTGCCGGCCAGGTGGCCGTCCCCGTCCTGCAGCGAGCCGCCGTCGATCAGGTGGTGCCAGGAGGCGAGGATCGCCTGCCCGCTGGCCGGCTGGGCCGGCGCGCCCGGGGCGACGTCCGGCGCCGTGCCGCGCGCGACGCCCGGG
>NZ_JBFAZW010000145.1:0-22071 GCF_040682015.1 Dactylosporangium sp. NPDC051485 | reverse complement strand
GTGCCGCGGTGGTCCTGCTGGTGGCCGCCGTCGCCGCATTCGTCGTCGCCGCCGTCGACCGCCGCGACCGCGACGCCGAGCTGGCGGCGCTGCGCCGCCAGGGCGTGCCGGCGTCCGTCGCGCGTCGCGTGGAGCGCCGCGCCGCCCTCGCCCCCGTCGGGGTGGCCGTCGCCGTGGGGCTCCTGGCCGCCGTGCTGCTGCGCGCGCTGGCCCCGCCACCGATCCGCGCCTTCACCGATCCGTGGCCGGTCGCCCCCGCGCCGATCCAGCCCCTGGCCCTTGCCGCCGCCGGTGTCGTGGCCCTGCTGGTCTTCGCCGCCGTCGCCCTGGTCCACCCGGGACGGCGCCGATGACCGCCCTCGTGCTGGGCATGCTGCGCTCACGCTGGACGCGGGCGCTCGTCGTCGCCGTGCTCACCGCCCTGGCGACCGTCGCCGCCGTGGCCGCGCCCGTGTACCTCGACCGCACCGACCGCCGCATCGTGGCGACCGAGCTCGCCGGGGCCGCGCCGGGCGAGCGCGTCATCAGCGTCAGCGGCACCATCGAGTCGAATGGCGACGGCTCCATCCCGCCCACGTTCGAGCGCCTCGCCGGCGGCCGGGTGCAGGCCCCCGGCTACACGACCGTCTTCAGCGACCAGTTCGCCGTCCAGCCGGCCGAGCTCGAGATGGCCACCGCCGAGCAGCTCGGCCGGGTGGTGTACCGCGAGGACCTGTGCGCCCACGTCGTGGTCGTGGCCGGCCGCTGCCTCATGGGCACCGGCGACGCCGTGCTCAGCGTGAGCGCCGCCCGCCACCTCGGCCTGCAGCCGGGCGCCGCCCTGTCCCTCGCGGGCGCGCAGTACGACACCATCTCCAACCGCTACCTGCGGGCCGGCCCGGGCGCGCCGCTGACCGTCGTCGGGATCGTGCGGGCGCTGGACGGCACCGAGCCGTACTGGGGCAAGGGCGGCGCGCTGTCCGACACCGGCAGCCCCGCGTTCTGGGCCGACCGGCGCACCCTCGCCACCTTCGTTCGCCCGGCCGACCTGCAGACCTTCGACGCCTATCCGCGGCCCGGCGCGATCGGCGTGGCCCACCTCGGCGAGCTGCGCGACTGGCTCGACGCCGCCGCGGCCCGCGACGGCGGCAGCGGCCAGATCAACACCGACCTCGGCGAACTGCTCGACCGCATCGACACCCGGCGGGCGGACGCGCGGCGCATCGTGCCGTTCGCCGTCGCCCCGGTGCTCGTGCTCGCCTGGGCCGTCATCGTCCTCGCCGTGCTCGCCGCGACCCGGGCCAGCCGCTACGAGCACGGCATCATCGCGCTGCGCGGCGTCGCCCGCCCCGGCCGGTGGTGGCTGGCCGTCGGCGAGACGCTCGTGCCGATGCTGGCCGGGGCGCTCGCCGGGTTCAGCGCGGCGGGCGGGTGGAGCACGCCGGGTGCCCAGCTGTACGCCGCCGTGGCCGTCCTCGGCGCGGTGCTCGCCGGGGTGGTCGCGGCCATCGCCACGATCTCCGCCCCGGTGTCGGCCCTGCTGCGCCGGGTCGACGTCCGAGGCGGGCGGTGGGGCGGCCGGCTCGCCCTGATCGCCGCCGTCGCCGCGGGCACGGCCACCGTGCAGGTACGCGGCTCCGGCGGGGGCGTGGCCGGTCTCGCCCCCGCGCTCGTCCTGCTGGCCGCCGCCCTGCTGGCCGCAGTCGCCGGTCCGCCGCTGGCCGCCCGGCTCGGCCGCCTGGCGCTGCGCCGCGGCCGGCTGACCGCGGCCCTGGCCGGCCTGTCGCTGGCCCGCCGCCCGTCGGCGGCCCGCCTGCTGGCCGTGCTCGTCGTGGCACTGTCGTCGCTGACCTTCGCCGCCGCGGCCACCGCCACCGCGCAGCGCCAGCAGCGGGAGCGGGCCGACGCGGAGGCCGGCGCGCCGGTGGTGCTGTCCGTCGGGGCCAACAGCCGGCGGCAGCTGCTCGACGCGGTGCGGGCGGCCGATCCGGACGGGCGCTACGCGATGGCGGTGGTCCGGCTGCCGGGCGCCCTGGCCGTCGACGCCCGGGCCCTGGCCGCCACCGCGCTGTGGCCGTCCGGCCCGCACCCGGACGCGGCCGCCCTCGCGGCCCTGCTGCACCCGGCGGAGCACGGCGAGCGGGCGCTGGTCACCGGGACGACGCTGAGCCTCGACGTCGACGCCACCCGGCTGGACCGCACCGACATCGCCCTGACCGTGACGCTCGCCCCGCTGGACGGCCGGCCGACGTTCACGGCCGAGCTCGGCGCCCTGGTCCGGGGGCCGCACACGTATCGGGCGCCCATGCCGTGCCGGCCCGGGTGCCGGCTGCTGCAGATCGGGGTCCGGCTGGCCTCGTACGGCACCCAGCCCGTGTCGCTCACCGTCCACAG
Source organism: Dactylosporangium sp. NPDC051485 (assembly GCF_040682015.1). Taxonomy (NCBI): domain Bacteria; kingdom Bacillati; phylum Actinomycetota; class Actinomycetes; order Micromonosporales; family Micromonosporaceae; genus Dactylosporangium; species Dactylosporangium sp. NPDC051485. Next base: position 19,698 of record NZ_JBFAZW010000145.1, on the reverse strand, counting down.
TGCACCGTCCACCGCGTGGCAGTACCCGCCGGGCGCCACGGGCACGGTCAGCGGGGGCGACCTGTCCGTGACCTTCCCGCCGGGGGCCGGGCCCGGCTCGGGCATCCTGCGACCCGACGACGGCCCGGCCGTGCTGCCCGTGGTGAGCACCGGGCCGCTGCCGCCGGATGGGCTCTTCGCCCCGTTCGACCTCGAGCGCCCGGTCCCGGCCACGCTGGCCGCCACCGTGGCCCGCCTGCCGCGGCTCGGCCGCACCGGGACGCTCGTCGACCTCGACTACGCCGACCGCCTCGCCACCGGCAGCGCGTCGCCCGCCGCCGAGGTCTGGCTGTCGCCCTCGGCGCCGCCGTCGCTGCCCGACGCGCTGGCCGTGTCGGGGCTGACCATCGATGCCCGGCGCACTGTGGCCGACGCGCGGACCCGGCTGGCCGGGGAGGGCTCGGCGCTGGGGCTGCGGTTCTACCTGGTGGCCGGGGTGCTCGCCGTGGTGCTGGCGGGGGCGGCGCTGTTCAGCGGTACCGTGGAAGCCTCATCCGGCGACCTGAAAGCCTTGCGGGCGCAGGGGTTGACGGCCCGGCGGGCCGCGACCGTGGAGCCCGTCGCCGCCGTGCTGCTCGTCCTCGTCGCGGGTCTGGTCGCGGTGCCCGCGGCCGCCGCCGCGTGGGCCGCCGCGGCGCCACCGCCGTTGAATGGCCTGCCCCCGGCGGGTCCGCCCGCGTTCGCCCTAGCCGCCGCGGCCCTCGCCCTGGCCGTGGTCGCCGCGCTGACCACCGCCCGGAGGCGCTGACGCGCTCGGCGGATGCCGGTGTCGACTTCCAGCGCCACGGCGACAGACCGGCAGTGCCAATCTGCATCGCGGCAGCTCGGCTGTGGCGTCACCGGCAGCGGTGCGCCGGGCGCCGGCCAGGCAGGTGATGTGCGCCGCGCTCGCCGTCGGGGCCCTGACCGCCCGAACCACCCGCACCGCGGACGCGCACAGGCCCCATAAGGGGGACCGACGAGCGGCGGCCCCGGCTGCGTCGCGCCCGCCGATCGAGGGGGCGAACGAGGGAAAACCCGGCACGTGATCACATCGATGCGTGGCTGTGCCCCGCATCGAGACCCGGCGCGACGAATGTCCACCCTGGACATTGCCGATCTGATCGGGGGATTCCATGCATCGACGTCATCTACTGGCCGCGGCGCTCGCCATCGTCGTTGCCGCGACGCCCACCACCGCCGCCCATGCGGCGGCCCGGCCCGACCTCCAGCCCAGCTTCCGGCCCGGCGCGGCCGGTATCGGCGACCCGGCGTACCCGCTCGACGGCAACGGCGGCTACGACGTGCTCCACTACGACCTCGACGTGCGCTACCAGCCGGCCACCGACGAGCTCGACGGCCACGCGACGATCACGGCAACCGCCACCCAGCCGCTGTCCCGCTTCGACCTCGACCTCACTGGCCTGACCGTCGACGCGCTCACGGTCAACGGCCGCTCGGCCGGCTGGACCCGCGACGGCGACGAGCTCGTCGTCACGCCGGCCCGCGGCCTGCCCGCAGGGCTGCCGTTCGTCGTCGACGTGCGCTACCACGGCATCCCCTACACCGTCCGGATACCGGAGATCCCGTACGAGGCGCAGTTCATGCACACCGACGACGGAGCGCTCGTCGCCGGGGAACCGAAGGCGGCGGCCAGCTGGTATCCGGTGAACGACCATCCGCTCGACAAGGCGACGTACAGCGTGCGCGTCACCGTGCCGGAAGGCCTGGGCGCGCTGAGCAACGGCATTCTGCTCGGCTCGGCGACGAACGACGGCTGGACGACGTTCCGCTGGGCCACGACGACCTCCGTGGCCAGCTACCTCACCACCCTCGCGATCGGGCGGTGGCGCATCGACCAGCATCAGCACCACGGCCGGCAGACGATCATTGCGGTCGACGCGAGCCTGCCGCCGACGCTCGCCGACGACTCCGTCGGCCGCACCGACGAGATTACCGACTACCTGGAGACGCTGTTCGGGCCGTACCCGTTCGAGGCCGGCGGTGCGATCGTCGACAACCACGATCCGCTGCTGTTCGCACTGGAGACGCAGACCCGCCCGGTGTACCCGGCCTCGTTCTTCGCCGACGGGCCGAGCCCGCGGGACGACACGTTGGTGGCGCACGAGCTGGCACACCAGTGGTTCGGCGATAGCGTGTCCGTGCGGTACTGGCGGGAGCTCTGGCTCAACGAGGGATTCGCCGAGTACGCGGCGTGGCTGTGGAGCGAGCACGACGGGTTCACGACCGTCCGCGAGATGTTCAACCTGCTCTACAACCAGCCGGTCGACAGCCGGCTCTGGACCCCGCCGCCCTACGGTCCTGCGGGTGCCGATCCGTTCGTGACGTCGGTGTACTCGCGCGGTCCGATGACCCTGCACGCGCTGCGGATGCTGGTCGGCGACGCCGCGTTCTTCCGCATCATGCGGACGTGGGCCACGCGGTACCGCAACGGCAACGCCGACACCGCCGACTTCGTCGCCCTCGCCGAGCGCGTCTCGGGCCGGTCGCTCGGCGCGTTCTTCGCGGCGTGGCTGACCGGCGCGACGAAGCCGCCGAACCCCGACCCGCTCCCGCCCGGCGTCGCCGCGCCGTCCGGCCATCTCCTCGACGCCCTCGGGCGGGCGCACGCCCGGCGCTGAGCGGCGCGCCGTACCGCACAATGGATGTGCCCGCCGCCGACGGTGTGATGTTCGCCGATCGCCGAGGGCCAACATCCGGACGTTCCAGGCTGCCCGGCCGCTGCCAGCGGCTGGGCAGCCGGCCCGCGTCCGGTGGGATCTGGGACGTCATCCAACGTCCCATGTCGACATCCTCTGCCCGGATCCGACCGGTTTCCAGCAACCCTCCAGGAATCCTCAAGAATCTCGACATTCAATAGCTTCGACGTATGGCGTCCAGCAGGCTGACGGCCGTGGAGCTTCCAGAGCGGGGCCGCACGGGCGAGCGCGTGAAGCGTTGGATCGCCCTTGCCGTAACTGCGGCGATGGTGCTGATGGTGGGCGGCGTTTCCGAGCCGCACCGGCCGGGGAGCGGGTTTCCGCTCGGTGGCCTGCAATCGTTCCTCGACGACTGGCGCAACACCGCGCTGCCCGTCGTCGGTGGTCTCCCGGCGCAGGAGGCGGGCGGGCCACCGGGCCCGTCGCACGTCTCCGGCGAGGACACGCGCGCGTACCGCGGCTCCGGGCAGGCGCCCGGCCACGGCATCGGGGCGCTGCCGGAGTACAGCGCGCCCGGGACGCGGCGCGGTGCGGCCGGCGTCACCCAGGCGATGGCCGACGACGCGAGCTTCGACCCGCAGCACAGCAAGCGGATCGCCGCGGCGGCCGGGGCCAACTCCGACGTCTACCAGAACCCCGACGGTTCCTACACCCGCAAGGTGTTCCAGCAGGCGGTCAACTACCAGGCGGCCGGCGGGGAGTGGGCGCCGATCGACGCCACCCTGACGAAGGGCGGCGACGGGCGCTACCGGCAGCGGGCCAACTCGATCGCCACCGACCTGGCCCCGGCCGCGTCCGACCCGAACCTCGTCGAGCTGCGGGTCGACGGCCAGCACGGCGTGTCCTACGCCCTCGCCGGCGCGGCGGACGTCAAGCCCGACGTCGAGGGCGACACCGCCACCTACGCCGGGGTCATGCCGGGCGTCGACCTGCGCTTCGAGTCCCGGGCCACCGGGGTCAAGGAGTCACTGGTCCTGCACTCGGCCGACGCGCCGGCGTCCTACACCTTCCCGCTGCAGCTGCAGGGGCTGACCCCGCAGCTGCGGGCCGACGGGGCGGTCGCGCTGAACGACAGCAGTGGCACACAGCAAGCCGTGATTCCCGCCGGATTCATGACGGACTCGAAGTTCGACAACGCGTCGGGGTCGTTCGCCCGGTCCAACGGCGTGCGCTACGAGCTGGTCGACGGGCCCGCGCTGCGGATCACCATCGACAGGCAGTGGCTCGAGGACAAGGACCGGGTGTTCCCGGTGACGGTCGACCCGACCGTGTCGCTGGACGGCTCGGGCGACACGTACGCGTACACCAACCTCACCGGCGACAACAGCGGCGACAACGAGCTGCTGGCCGGCAGCTGGAGCAGCTCCGCGAAGGCGTACTCCTTCATCCACTTCGACACCTTCGCCACCACGTTCGGCGGCGCCAAGATGTCCGGCGTATCGCTGAAGATCTTCGACTCGTGGGCGGCGACCTGCACGCCCGAGCCGTTCTCGGTCAACCCGATCACCAAGGCCTGGACCAACGCGCAGGTCACGTCCTACCCGGGCCCGTCGTTCGGCGCCTCGATCGGCTCGGTCACCGCCAACCCGGGCGCCGCCTGCACCAACACCGCGGGCAACCGCAGCGTCGGCACCTGGATGACCGTGCCGCTGTCCACGGCGACCTTCCAGAACTGGGCGCTCGGCGGCACCAACAACGGCCTGGCCGTCACCGCGTCGCAGACCGACATCACCCAGTGGAAGCGGTTCACCTCGCTCAACGGGCCGGCCAACCTCGGGCCGTACCTCCAGGTGACCTACACCGCCGGCATGTCCCCGCAGGTCGACGAGCAGTTCCCGCCGAGCGGCTACAGCGTGCCGACGCTGACCCCGGAGCTGCTGGTCGCCGCGCACGACCCGGACTCCTTCCCGAACCCGCTGACGTACAACTTCGCCGTCTACGACAAGAGCGGCGCCAAGATCACCGAGTCGGGCTGGATCTCCTCCCGCAGCTGGGTCGTGCCCGCCGGCATCCTCGCCTGGGGCCGGACCTACAACTGGACCGTGGTGGCCAACGACGGCTACTCGACCAGCGTGTCGCAGACCGTCAACGCGCTGAGCACCCCGGTGCCGCAGCCGCTCGTCACCTCCGAGCTGGCCCAGAACGGCGGCCAGGGCTTCGAGCCCAGCGTCGCCAACTACACGACCAGCGCCACCGACGCCTCCGTCGAGACGGTCGGCCCGGACCTGACCATCACCCGCTCGTACAACAGCCAGGACCCGCGCACCGCGTCGGCCTTCGGCGCCGGCTGGTCCAGCATCGCCGACACCCGGGCGGTGGAGCAGCGCGACGTCGGCGGCACCCTGCGCACGGTCATGGTGACGTACCCGGGCGGCCAGGACGTGGTGTTCGGGCGCAACCCCGACGGCAGCTACTCGCCGCCGATGGGCCGCTTCGCCACCTTCACCGCGGTCACCGGCGGCTACCGGCTCGTCGACAAGGACGGCACCGTCTACGCGTTCACCGCGGCGACCGGCGTCGCCGGCCGGTTCGGGCTGTCGTCGATCGCCGACGCCCAGGGTCGCACCGAGACGTTCGGCTACGACACGTCCGGGCTGCTGTCCACGATGACCGGCGTGGCCGGGCGCTCGCTGCACCTGACCTGGCAGACGCCGGCCGGGGCGAGCGCGGCGCACGTCGCGACCGTCTCCACCGACGGCGACGCGGCGACGGCGCAGACGTGGACGTACGGCTACAGCGGCGACCTGCTGACGAAGGTCTGCCCGCCGACGTCGTCCACCGCCTGCACCACCTACACGTACGGCACCAACTCCCAGTTCCCGACCACGGTGCTCAACGCCGGCCCGCGCTCCTACTGGCGCCTGGCCGAGCCGTCCGGCACCCAGGCGGCCAGCGCGGTGCTCGACAACTACGGCACCGACGTGGCCACCTACCGCAACGTCACGCTCGGCCAGGCCGGCCCGCTGCCGGGCTCGGCGGCCCAGGCGGCCTCGTTCGACGGCACCAGCTCGGCGGTGCGGCTGCCGGCCCAGCTGGTCAGCACGGCCACCTACCTGACCGTCGGGCTGTGGTTCAAGGCCGCCGCCGGCGACCAGGGCCCGCTGTTCACCTACCAAGCCGACCCGATCGACAACCCGACCACGACCGGCAACTACACCCCGGCGCTGTACATCGGCGGCAGCGGCAAGCTCTACGGGCAGTTCTGGGACGGCGGGACCAGCCCGATGGTCACCGACGCGTCCGTCGCCGACGGCAAGTGGCACCACGTCGTGCTCTCCGGGGCCGGCAGCCAGCAGTGGCTGTACCTCGACGGCGCTCAGGTCGCCACCAAGAGCGGCGTCATCCAGACCGTCAACAGCTTCAGCGCCGCCAACGAGTACTTCGGCGCCGGCTTCCTCGGCGGCAAGTGGCCGGACGAGCCGCACTCCAGCGCCACCGTCAACACCGGCTACGCCTCGTTCTTCAAGGGCGCGATCAGCGACGGCGTCTACTTCGACCGGTCGCTGACCGCCGCCGACGTGGCCGCGCTCTTGCGCACCGCCACCGCCGCCGCCCACCCGCTCACCTCGGTCGTGCGGCCCTCGGGCAACGCGTCCGCGGTCGTGACCTACGACCCGAGCAGCGGCGCGGTCACCCAGGTCACCGACGCCAACGGCGGCACGTGGAAGCTCAACCCGCCGAAGGTCTCGGGATCCAGCAAGGTGTACGCCAGCACGGTGCTCGGCGCGAACGCGTCGGACTACTGGCGGCTGGGGGAGACCGGCACGACCGACGCGATCAACGAGGTCAACGGCACCGTCGCCAAGTACAGCTCGGTCTCGCTCGGCGGCACCGGCGGGCCGTTCCCCGACGCGACGGTCGCGGGCTTCGACGGCACCAAGTCGTACCTGGGGCTGGCCGAGAACTACCTGCCGGCGGCCGGCCCGGTGTCGGTGAGCCTGTGGTTCAAGACGGCCACGACCAACCGCACCCTGTTCGGCTACTCGGGCGACCCGATCACCAGCAGCTCGACGCCGACGAACTTCACCCCGGCGCTGTACATCGGCACCTCCGGCAAGCTGCTGGGCCAGATCTGGCACTCCGACAGCGGCATGTTCACCTCCACGAAGGCGGTGAACGACAACCAGTGGCACCACGTGGTCCTCGCCGCCGGCACGACGAGCCAGTCGATGTACCTCGACGGCGCCCTCGTCGGCACCAAGGCGGGCACGGTCGGCATCACCGGCCAGCCCTACGCCTACATCGGCGCCGGGTTCCTCGGCGGCAAGTGGCCGGACCAGAACCTCAACACCACCGGCACCACCAACACGGCCTACCCGACGTACTTCAAGGGCCAGGTCGCCGAGGTCGCCTTCTACCGCAGCCAGCTGACCCAGGCCCAGGTGACGGCGCAGTACACGGCCCGGGACGCGACCGCGGGCACCCCCGCCCGCACGGTCACCGTCACCGACCCAACCGGCAAGACCATCACCCACGTCTACGACGTCGACAGCGGCCGCGAGCTCAGCGAGACCGACACGCTGGGCGGGACGACGAAGTACGGCTACGACGAGGGTGGCTTCCTGCGGACCGTGACCGACCCCAACGGCGACGTCACCACCACCGAGCACGACGTGCGCGGCAACACCGTCTCGTCGACGACGTGCCAGGACCGCTCGGCGAACAAGTGCTCGACGGTCTACTACACCTACTACCCGGACGCCACCACCAAGGTGCTCACCCCGGACCCGCGCAACGACGTCCTGCTGACGATGCGCGACGGCCGGTCCGCCTCGGCGACCGACAACACGTACCTCACCACCTACACCTACGACGCGGCCGGCAACCGGACCGCGGCCACCGACCCGCTGGGCCGGGTGACGAGGACCGCGTACACCGACGGCAGCACGGTCGCGGCGGCCGACGGCGGTTTCGCCCCGGCAGGCCTGCCGATGACGCTGACCACCCCGGCCGGGGCGGTGCAGACGATCCAGTACTACCGCAGCGGCGACGTGGCCAGGGTGACCGACCCGGCGGGCAAGGTGACCGAGTACACCTACGACGCGCTCGGCCGGGCGCTCACCAAGAAGGAGACCACCGACAGCTACCCGTCGGGCCTGGTCACCTCGTACCAGTACGACAAGCTCGACCGGGTGGTGCGCCAGAGCGACCCGCCGACCACCAACCGGGTCACCGGCGCCGTGCACACCCAGGTCACCACGGCCGCGTACGACAACGACGGGCTGCCCACCTCGGTGCTGCTGTCCGACGCCACCGGCGGCGACGCGGCGCGCGGCCAGAGCACGACGTACAACGCGATCGGCCAGCCGGCCACGGTCACCGACGCCAACGGCAAGGTGACCCGCTACGAGTACGACGCCTATGGCAACCCGGTGCAGGAGTTCGACCCCGACGGCAGCGAGGTCGACTCGGCCTTCGACTCCGAGGGCAACCTGCTCACCACCACGCTCGTCGGCTTCACCGGCGACCCGAACAACCCGGGCCCGCCGAAGAACCTCGTCATCGAGAGCAACGCCTACGACCCGGCCGGGCGGCTGGCGTCGGAGACCGACGCGATGGGCTGGGTGACGTCGTACACCTACACCGACAACGGCCTGCCGGCCAGGCAGATCCGCAAGGACCCGGCGACCGGGGCGTCGTTCGTGCTGCAGGACGACACGTACGACGCGGCCGGCAACCTCGTCGCGAAGGTGACCGGCAACGGCACCGCCAAGACCACGTACGTCGTGGACGCGGCCGGGCGTCCCGCCTCCTCGACGTTCGACCCGGCCGGGCTCAAGCGGACCAGCACGTACACGTTCAACCGCGACGACCGGCTCATCAACGAGACCCTCACCGACCCGTCCGGCACCGTGGCCTCGGTCGACACCATGTACGACCCCATGGGCCGGGTGACCGCCGAGACGATGCACACCAGCGCGATGACGCCGGTGGCCCGCTACCGGCTCAACCAGAACGCGGCCGACTCCGCCGGCAACAACGCCGGCACCGCGACCGGCGTCACGTGGAGCACCGACCGCGGCGGCGCGGCCACCTTCAACGGCACCACGGCGGCCATCGCCACCGCCGGCCCGGCGCTCGACTCCGCGGCGAGCTTCACGGTCTCGGCGTGGGTGAACCTCGCCGACAACACCGCGATCCGCAAGGCCGTCAGCGCCTCCGGGGCCCAGCAGGACGCCCTCGAGCTGCGGTACGACAACGACGTCAACCGCTGGAAGTTCGTCATGCGGGCCGCGGACGCCGCCGGGGCCGCCACGGCCGCGGTCGCCTCGACCTCCGCGCCGGCCCTGAACACCTGGACGAACCTCGTCGCCGTCTACGACGCGAGCAGCGGCGCGATGCGGCTCTACGTCAACGGCGCGCTGCAGGGAAGCGGCACCACCGGCGCCGCGTTCAGCGCCCGCGGGCCGCTGCTCATCGGCACCGGCCAGGCCGACGGGGCCCGCGGTAACCCGTGGTCCGGCGGCATCAGCGACGTCCAGGTGTACTCCCGGGTGCTCAGCGCCACCGAGATCTCGGCCGTGGTGGCCGGCACCGCGCCCGCCGCCGACGCCGGGGTGGTGCGCACCAGCTACCAGCTCGACCAGGACGGCCTCGCCCGGTCGATGACCGACCCCAACGGCAACGTCACCGACTACGACTACGACGAGAACGGCCAGCTGACCGTCACCACCGGCCCGGCCGTCATGGCCGAGCGCACCGGCGGCAGCCCGGTGCTGTCCCGGCCGGTGACCTCGGTCGGCTACGACACCTTCGGCGAGCAGGTCGAGGAGCGCGACCCCAACGGCAACACCGTCGTCACCGGCTACGACGCCGAGGGCCGCGAGATCTCGACGAAGCTGCCGGCGTACACGCCACCGGGCGGCGGCGCGGCGCTCACGCCGGTCACCACCAACACCTACGACGCCCTCGGCCAGCTCACCCGCACCACCGACCCGCTCGGCCGGGTGACGACCTACACCTACGACCAGCTCGGCCGGCTCGCGTCGGTCACCGAGCCCAACACCGGCGTGCGGTCGTTCACCTACGACCTGGTCGGCGACGAGCTGTCCGACACCGACCCGACCGGGGCCAAGAACACCACCACCTACGACTACCTCGGCCGGGTGGTGACCAAGACCGACGCGGTCCGCCAGACCGGCTCGGCCTACACCACCACCTACACGTACGGCACCAACGGCCTGCTGGCCAGCGAGAAGACCGCCGGCGGGGCGGTCGAGTCGACCACCTACAACGCCGCCGGCGAGCCGATCACCAGCGTGGAGGCCGGCAACACCACCACCTACGCCTACGACGGCGCGGGCCGGCCGACCAGGACCACGCTGGCCGACGGCACGTACAGCATCACCACCTACGACCTGGCCGGCCGGCAGCTCGCCGACGCCGACTACGACGCCACGGGCACGCTGCTGCGCCGCGCCTCCAGCCGCTACGACGCGGCCGGCAACGTGGTCGCCAGCACCGACGCGCGCGGCACGACCACCACGTTCACCTACGACCCGACCGGCCTGCCCACCTCCGAGGTGCAGCCGGTCTCGGCCACCGACGCCATCAGCACCAGCTTCGGCTACGACCTTGCCGGCAACCGGACCCGGTTCACCGACGGGCGCGGCAACGCGTTCACGACCACGTACAACCCGTGGAACCTGCCGGAGTCCACGGTGGAGCCGTCCACGACGTGGTACCCGAACCTCGCCGACCGGACGTTCACCATCGCCTACGACGCCAACGGACAGGCCAGCAAGGTGTCCCTGCCGGGCGGGGCGAGCGTGTCGATGCAGTACGACACCATCGGCAACCTCGTCAAGCAGACCGGCGCCGGCGCCGAGGCGGCCACGGCCGATCGCGGCTACGGCTACGACCTGGCCGGGCGCCTGACGTCGGCCACCGCCGTCGACGGCACCAACACGTTCACCTACGACGACCGGAACCTGCTGCTGTCGGCCTCCGGCCCGTCGGGCAACTCCACCTTCACCTACAACGCCGACGGGCTGATGGCCACCCGCGCCGACGCCGCCGGCACGACCAGCTACGGCTACGACGCCGCCGACCGGCTCTCCTCGGTCACCAACACCACGGCCGGGCTGTCGGCCACGGTGGACTACAACAACCTCTCGCAGGTCAAGAGCATCCTGTACGGCACCGGCGGCGACACCCGATCGTTCGGCTACGACACGGCGCACCGGCTGGTCAGCGACGAGCTCAAGACCCCGGGCGGCGCCTCCGTTGCCAAGATCACGTACGGCTACGACGGCAACGACAACCTCACGTCGAAGACGACCACCGGCTTCACCGGGTCGGCGGCCAACACCTACACCTACGACCTGGCCGACCGGCTGGCGTCGTGGACCGCGGGCACCGTCACCACCGGGTACGCCTACGACAAGTCCGGCAACCGCACGCAGGCCGGCACCCACACGTACAGCTACGACCAGCGCAACCAGCTGAGCGGATCCGGCGACGGCACGGCGTACCAGTACACGGCCCGCGGCACGCTGAAGGCGACCGTGGTGCCCGGCGAGGGCTCCGTCCCGACCCAGTCCGACGCCTTCGGGCAGACGCTGAGCCAGGACGCGCCGGGCGGCGTGCACGAGACCTACACCTACGACGCGCTCGGCCGGGCGCTGCGGCCCGGGTTCACCTACTCCGGCACCGACAACGACCTGGCCGCCGACGGCACCGGCACCTACGTGCGCGACGCCGAGGGCGACCTGATGGCCGAGACCTCGGGCACGATCAAGCGGATCGTCTGGACCGACCAGCACGACGACGTCGTCGGGCAGTTCCTGCCCACCGGCACCACCCTCGCCGGCTCGATGACGTACGACCCGATGGGCAAGGTCACCGTGGCCGCCGGCATGATCGGCAGCCTCGGCTACCAGTCGGAGTGGACCGACAGCCTCACCAACCGGGTCAACATGCAGGCCCGCTGGTACAACACCGACACCGGCCAGTTCGACAGCCGCGACAGCGCGGACCTCGACCCGATCCCGGACTCGGTGACGGCCAACCGCTTCGCCTACGCCGACGACAACCCGCTGACCGAGACCGACCCGACCGGCAACTGGGGCATCGGCAGCATCTTCAAGAAGGTCAAGCACGCGGTCAAGCACGTGGTGCACAAGGTCGTGCACGCGGTGAAGACGGTCGTCAAGAAGGTCGTGCACGCGGCCAAGAAGGCCGTCAAGAAGGTCGTGCACGCGGTCCGCAAGGTCGCGCACAGGGTGGCCAAGGCGGTCAAACACGTCTACCACCGGGTCCACAAGTACGTGACCCGCAAGGTCAGGCAGATCCGCCACTACGTCGCCCGCAAGGTGGCCCAGGTCAAACGCAAGGTCCGGCACATCTACCACCGGGTCAAGCAGGCCGGCCGGGCGGTCGCCGCGCGGGTGGTGCGGGTGAGCAAGAAGGTCGCCACCCACGTCCGGGACGCCTACCACGCCACCGAGAAGTACGTGAAGGACCACAAGAACGCCATCATCGAGATCGCCGCGATCGGGGTCGGCATCGTCGGGGCCCTGGCGTGCACGGCGGCCACGGCCGGCGCGGGCGCGGTGGCCTGCATGGTCGGCGCCGCGGCGGTGATCAACGTGGCCAAGGACGCCGCCGAGGGCAACATCCACGACTTCGGCGACCTCGCCCAGTCCGCCGGCACCGGCGCCCTGCAGGGCCTCGCCGGCGGGGTCGGCGGCGCGGTCGGCGGGCGGCTCGCCACCGGCGTGATGAGCAAGGTCGGCCCGTTCGCCGCCTCGTTCGCCGGGCGCACCCTCTCCGGGGCGCTCAGCGGCGGCACCGGCGACGCGGTCAGCCAGCTGCTGCTCACCGGGCACGTCAACGCCAAGGGCGTGGTCACCAGCGCCGGCATCGGCGCGGTGTTCGGCGGCGTCGGCGGCGGCGGGTCCGGCGGCAAGCGCAGCCAGCCCGAGCCCGAGGGCAACCCCAAGCGGGGCGTGTCCGGCTGCAAGCACTCCTTCGCCCCGGGCACCCGGGTCCTCATGGCCGACGGCACCACCAAGGCCATCGAGGACGTCAGGACCGGCGACCGCGTGGTGGCGACCGACCCGGCCACCGGCAGGACCACGGCCCGCACGGTCCAGCTGCTGCACCGCAACACCGACCACGACCTGACCGACGTCACCGTCGAGGACGGCGGCCGCGTCAGCGTCATCCACACGACCAGCCACCACCCCTTCTGGGACGCCACCACCGGCCGCTTCACCGAGGCCGCGCGGCTGCGTCCCGGCGCGTCGAGGCTGACCGGCCCGGACGGGCGCACGCTGCGGGTCGCCGCCGTGGCGAGCTTCGGCGGCGCGCAGGACATGGACGACCTCACCGTCGAGGGCGTGCACACCTACTACGTCGTCACCGCCGACGCGCCGGTCCTCGTGCACAACTGCGGCGAGGAGGAGGGCAACAACAACCCCAACCCCGACAACGGCGGCTACACGCCCAGGAAAAAGAAGTCCGCCGCGTCGGAGGGGGAGGAGCGGCAGGAGAACCACCGCACCGACTTCAAGAACGCGGCCGAGCTCGACAAGACCCGCCAGGAGGCCATCGCCAACGTCGGCACCGTCGGCAAGGCGGTCAACGCGGCCATCCACGGTGGCCCCGCCGCCGGCGCCATGGCCGGCGACCCGATCGGCTCCGTGGCCATGGTGGTCGCCGCCGTCGGGGTGGGCCTGCGCAACGCCGTCCGCAGGATTCGCAAGAAATGAGCAGATCTGTGCAGAACTTCTCGCGGGCCGGCCTGGCCGTGCTGGTGGCGCTCGCCACCGCCACGGCGGCCGGCCCGGCCGGGGCGTCAGTGAGCCTGTCCAGCGCCAAGGTCGGCGTCCAGCAGGTCCTGTTCCGCGGCGGCACCGACGGCTACGGCTGTTTCCGCATCCCCGCGCTGCTGCGCACCACGGCCGGCACCCTGCTGGCCTTCGCCGAGGCCCGCAAGTCCCCCTCGTGCGCCGACCGCGGCGACATCGACCTCGTCGTGCGCCGCTCCACCAACAACGGCCGCACCTGGGGCCCGATCCGCCTCGTGCTGTCCGGCAGCGACACCGACCCGAACGCCCCCTACACCCGCGGCAACCCGGTCCCGCTGCAGGACGCCGGCACCGGCCGGGTCATGCTCGTCAGCACCTCCAACCCGGCCACCATCTCCGGCAAGCGGCTGCCCTGGATCCAGGACAGCGACGACGACGGGCTCACCTGGTCCGCCGCCCGGGCCATGAACGTCAGCTTCAGCGGCAGCGACGCCGGCTGGTTCGCCACCGGCCCGTCCCACGGCATCCAGCTCACCAAGGGCGCGCACGCCGGCCGGCTGGTCGTCGGCGCACACCAGCAGCCCGCCAAGGGCACCGTCTACGCCGGCGCGCTCTACAGCGACGACCACGGCGCCACCTGGCACGCCGGCCAGGCCGCCAACTCCTTCGTCGACGGCGTCACCAACCCCGGCGAGGTCTCCGTCGCCGAACTGCCCGACGGCAGCGTCTACGCCGCCGCCCGCAACCAGATCGGCGGCAGCGGCAACCACCGGGCCAGGGCGGTGAGCGCCGACGGCGGCAGCACCATGCCGGCCTTCGCCCAGGTGCCGTCGCTCGTCACGCCGGACGTGCAAGGGGCGGTGCTGACGCTGCGTTCGACGTACCAGAGCAGCCCCGGCGACACGATGGTCTTCTCCGGCCCGTCCGACCCGACCAGCCGGGCCCAGCTGAAGATCCGCTACTCCACCGACAAGGGCGCCACCTGGAAGAGCCCCGCCAACGGCCTGGTCACCGACGAGCGCTCCGGCTACAGCGACCTCGCCGAGCTCACCGGCGGCGAGATCGGCGTGCTGTACGAGGGCGGGGCGAACACCGACGAGCTCGGCGGCACCGGCTTCTCGGCCGACGAGCTCCGGTTCGTGCGCTTCACCCCGGCCCAGCTCGGCCTGCCCGGCACCTTCACCGGCGCCCCCTGGGCCCAGGCCACCCCGGCCGCCGCGGCCGGCACCCCGGACGCCGCCGGCGAGGCCAACGACGCCCTGCTGCGCGGCAACGCCACCCTCGGCGCCGGGCGCTTCGGCCAGGGCCTGGTCCTGGACGGGGCCGGCGACTACGCCGAGATCCCCTACGCCCGCCCGATCGACCCCGGCGCCGGCGACTTCACCTACTCGCTGTGGTTCCGCTACGACGCCACCGCCGCGAGCCCGAGCCAGGTGCTGCTGTGGGGCTACGCCCTCGGCGCCGGCAAGCCGCAGGTGTGGCTGCGCGCCCAGCCGGCCCAGGACCGGCTCTACGCCTGGGTCGAGGGCGCCTCCGGCGGGACCGGCATCGCCCTGCCCGACCCCTCCGCGGCCACCGCGTTCGGCGACGGCGCCTGGCACCACCTGTCCCTGGTCCGCTCGGGCGGCACGGCCGCGCTCGCGGTCGACGGCGTCGCCGGTGCCTCCGCATCCGGCGTTGCCGGTTCGGTGACCGGCGACCCGCACGACGGCGTCGACGGGCTGCGGCTCGGAGCCCGGCCGGACCCGACGGCCACCGAGGCGTTCACCGGCGGTCTCGACGAGTTCCGGATGTACCGCAGCGCCCTCACCACCGCGCAACTGGACCAGATCCGCACCGCGAACGCCGACGTCCCCGGCGCCGGCCTCGGGGTGCGCCTGCCCTTCCAGGTGATCGACGCCGCCACCGTCCCGGCCCGGGTCAAGGTGGCCGTCGAGGACGACATGTCCGGCCACTGCGCCGCCGCCACGCTGCTGGGCGGCACGCCCAGCCTCGCCGCCGGCCACGTCGACGACAAGGCCCTCGCGGTCAGCGCCGCGCACCCGGGCGTCGAGGTGCCGTTCCTGCCCACGCTCGACATCGGGGCCGGGGACTTCACCTTCACGACTTGGTTGCAGTACTCGGCGACGGCGAGCTCGCCCAACCAGGTGCTGCTGTGGGGGTACGGCATGGGCGCCGGCACCCCGCAGGTCTGGCTGCGCGCCCAGCCGTCCCAGGACCGCCTCTACGCGTGGGTGGAGACCGCCGCCGGCCCGGTCGGCGTCGCCCTGCCCGACCCGTCCGCAGCCGTCGCGTTCGGCGACAACGCCTGGCACCTGGTCGCGCTGACCCGCACCGGCGGCCAGCTGCGCCTCAGCGTCGACGGCGGCGCCGGGGCCACCGCGACCGGCCTCACCGGCTCGGTCACCACCGGCACGGGCGTCGACGGCCTGCGCCTGGGCTCCCGCCCCGACGGCGCCGACGTGCTCACCGGCAACCTGGACGAGTTCCGGCTGTACCGCCGCGCCCTCACCACCGCCGAGGTGGCGAGCATCGCCGGCGGCGCCTACCCGTCCGACAACCCGGCCGTGCGCTGGACCTTCGAGAGCGGCTACACCCAGGCGCACAACGTGGTGCGCCCGGCCGCCGGCCCCACGACGTACGACGCCTCGGTCCACTGCACCAACGCCTTCGTGCGCGGCGGCGCCACCCCGACGACGTCCGGCCGCTTCGGCGCGGCGCTGTCCTTCGACGGCGTCGACGACGCGGTGCAGCTGCCCTACGGCCCCGCCAGCGCCCTCGACGAGGGCGACTTCACGGTGGCGACCTGGGTGCGCTACGCCGCGACCGGGTCCACCGCGGACCAGGTGCTGCTGTGGGCGTACGGCGTCGGCGCCGCCCGCCGGCAGCTGTGGCTGCGCGCCACCCCGTCGAAGGACGCCCTGACGGCCGCCTTCGAGACCACCACCGGCACGGCGATGCTGACCGCGCCCGACCCGTCGCCCGCGGTGGCCTTCGGCGACAACCAGTGGCACCACGTCGCCCTGCGCCGCACCGCCGGCACCCTGTCCCTGACCGTCGACGGCACCGTCCTGGCCACCACGGCCGCCCCGGCCGGCGCCCCGACCTACGGCGACGCCTTCGCCGTGGACGGCTTCCAGCTCGGCGCCAAGCCGGGCGGCGCCGACCCGTTCAAGGGCTCCATGGACGAGTTCCGGATCATCCGCCGGTCCTTGACCGACGCGGAACTGACGGACCTGCGTACGAACAACACGGACCTCGGTCCGGTGACCTCCGTCCGCCTCCCCTTCGAAGTGGTGTCCTAGACATGGCCCGTCGCCGATCCATCGCGCCCCCTGCCCCCCGGTCGCCACGGTGGCGCCCAGTCGCGGTGGTGGCGGCGGTCCTGGTGCTGGCGGTGGTGGTCGCGGTGCTGCTCTGGCCCCGCGACACCCCGCCCCCGCCCCGCGAGCGCGCCTACCTGGCCTACACCGCCTGCCTGCTGACCCCCGCGGCCGGCGTGGCCGACCCGTCCGCCGCCCCGGCCTGGTCGGCGCTGCAGGAGGTGTCGGCGACCACCCGGGCCAAGGTGCAGTACCTGGCGATCAGCGGCCCCCAGACCCTGGACAACGCCCTGACCTTCGTCAACTCCCTGGCCGCCGCCGGCTGCAACCTGATCTTCGCCGCCGGCCCCCTGCCCGTGCAGGCCGTCGCGAAGGGCGCGGCCACCTTCCCGGACCGCCGCTTCGTCACCCTGGGCGGCACCGCCTCGGCCAATGTGGCCACGGTGAACGCCGCGACCCCGCACGACGAGATCGTCCGCGTCGTCACCGACGGGGTCAGGGCCGCGACGCCATGAAGTCGTGGATCTGTGCGGCCAGGTCCGCCAGCGGGTCGGAGCCGTCCACGACCAGGTCGGCGAGCTGGCGGCCCGGCGCGACGTGGCGGGCGTGGGCGTCGCGGCCGCCGTCGAGGTAGGCGCGCAGCTCGGCCCGCGGGTCGGGGTGGCTCAGCGCGTGGCGGGCCAGGGCGATGTCCAGCGGGGTGTCGACATACACGGTCCAGCGGGCGGCCCAGCGGATCGGGGGCATGGCCAGGGCGAAGACGCCCTCGACAACGACCAGCGGGGCGTCCTCGTGAACGTCGAGGCGGGACTGCAGGACGGACAGGTCCGCGCCGTGCTGGTCCTCGTCGCCGCTGTCGGCCAGGCTCACCACCGGCGCCTCGACGCGCTTGGCGACGGCCTCGGCGACGCTCGTCTTGCCGGCACCTGCCGGGCCGCCGATGACGAGCAGGGGCGGCAGCGCGCGCATCATGATGGCCGCCACCCTATCGCGCCGGCGCCCGGCGCACGATCCCGTTACCGGCGAGGTTCCAGCGGCGCCACCGTCGATGCCTCGTGCGCCCGCAGGACCTTGCCCAGCGCGGTGGCCACCGCCTGCGCCTCGGTGCGGGTCATCCGGCCGGTGAAGTGCCGCTCGATGCCGGCCAGGTAGGTGGGGGAGGCGGCCCGCAGGCGGGCGCGGCCGGACGGGGTGAGCTTGGCGTACGCCGAGCGGCGGTCGTCGGGGTTGGCCTCCCGCTCGACCAGGCCGGCCCGCACCAGCTCGTCGACCACGCGGCTGACCCGGCTGCGGCTGACCACGGCGGCCGTGCCGAGCGCCGACATGGTCAGGCGGCGGCCGGGGGCGGCGTTGAGCTCGAGCAGCACGTCGTACCACGTGAGCGGCAGCCCGTGGGCCGCCTGCAGCTCCTGGTCGAGCACGGGCATGAGCGCCGCGTGCACGCGCAGCAGGGCCGCCCAGGGCGCCGTGGAGTCCATTACCGTACCGTAGCATTTCCGTGTGCGCGCACATATCCGGGACGCCGTCGACCGCGGGGTGCGCGGGGCGGCGGACCTGCCGTTCGCGCGGTTCAGGGCGGGCGAGCGGGTGGCCGAGATCGCCGTGCGGATCTTGGCCCTGCGGCCCTGAGGGTCGCGCGGCTCACACACTCTTGTGCGTGCGCACGCATCTTGGTTACCGTCATCCCGTGAGCGTGCGTGCGCACGCACTTTATGGAGAGGCTGTCATGACCAAACTGCTGCATATCTCGGCGTCGCCGCGCGGGGAGCGGTCCGAGTCCCTGGCCCTTGCCGAGACCTTTTTGCGCGTGTACCGCGAGCAGCACCCCGAGGACGAGGTCCTCGAGTGGAACCTGTGGGACGGCTCGCTGCCCGAGTTCGGCCCGGCCGCCGCGGGCGCGAAGATGGACGTGTTCGCCGGGCTGGAGCCGACCGGGCCGGGCGCGCAGGCGTGGCAGGCGGCGGGGGAGACGTTCCGCCGGTTCGCCGACGCCGACAAGTACCTGTTCAGCGTCCCCATGTGGAACGCTTCCGTGCCGTACATCCTCAAGCAGTTCATCGACGTGATCAGCCAGCCGGGGCTGGTGTTCGGCTTCGACCCGGAGCTGGGCTACAGCGGCCTCGTCACCGGGCGCAAGGCGGCCGTCATCTACACCGGCGCCGTGTACGGCGAGGGGCGCGGCCCGGCGTTCGGCTCCGACTTCCAGGCGCCGTACTTCAACGACTGGCTGCGCTGGGCCGGCATCACCGACCTCGCCGCGGTCGAGTTCCGGCCCAACCTCGCCACCACCGAGGTCGAGCAGCGCCGCGCCCGCGCCCACGCCGAGGCCGTCGACGTGGCCAAGAACTTCTAACCGTCACTTCGAGCCGTCCAGGATGGCGGCGGCGACCGCGTCGGGGTCGACGAGCTGGTGGAAGTGCTCGCCGGGCAGGTGGACCACGGGCCAGCCGCGCCCCCGGGCGTCGTCGGCGACCCGCTCGTAGGCCGGGCTGAACAGCACGTACCGGCACGGCAGCCCGGCCCAGCCCGGCGGGTTGGGCACCGGCTGCTCGTAGTAGCTCAGCGGCAGCCGGGGCTGCTCGTCCGTCACCACCTGCTGGGTCGCCGCGTCGGGGAACAGCGGCGCGACGTCGTCCCACCAGTCCGTCCACCGCGGCAGCACGCCGTCGGGGGCCATGGCCCGCAGGCGGACGAGCCGCTCGGGCGTGGCGGGGTGGCTCGGGCCGCTGCGGGCCGGCAGCGTCGCCTCCACGAAGACGGCCCCGGCCGCGGCGCCGGCCAGCCGCTGCACGATCGCCGGGACGAACAGGCCGGCGCTGCTGTGCGCGACGACGACCACCGGCCGGCCCGGCGGCAGGCCCGCGGTGGCCGCGGCGGCGATGC
>NZ_JBFAZW010000144.1:0-22085 GCF_040682015.1 Dactylosporangium sp. NPDC051485 | reverse complement strand
CTGCACGACTTCACCTGCAGCGTGCCCAGCGGCAGCGTCACGGGGCTGCTCGGGCCGAGCGGCAGCGGGAAGACCACGTTCATGCGCGCCGTGGTGCCCGCCGAAGCCGAACGAGTTGTTCAGCGCCGCCGGGATCTCGAGGTGCCGCGCCTTGTGCGCCGCCACGTCGAGGTCGAGCTCGTCGTCCGGGTCGTCCAGGTTGATCGTCGGCGGCACCACCCCGTGGTACACCGCCAGGATCGTCGCGATCGACTCCACCGCGCCGGCCGCGCCGAGCAGGTGCCCGGTCATCGACTTGGTCGAGGTGAGGACCGCGTGGTCGCCCAGCGCCCGGTGCAGCGCCTTGATCTCGGCCAGGTCGCCGACCGGCGTCGAGGTGGCGTGCGCGTTGACGTGCATGATGTCGGACTTGGCGATGCCGGCGTCGCGCAGGGCGAACTCGATCGCCCGCACCGCGCCGTTGCCCTCCGGGTGCGGCTGGACGATGTCGTAGCCGTCCGAGCTGATGCCGGCCCCGGCCAGGCGGGCGTACACGCGCGCGCCGCGGGCCCGGGCGTGCTCGGCCCGCTCCAGCACGATGACGCCGGCACCCTCGCCGAGCACGAACCCGTCGCGGGCCTTGTCCCACGGGCGGGAGGCGCGCTCGGGGTCCTCGTTGCGCACCGACATCGCGCGCATCGAGGCGAAGCCGGCGATCGGCAGGGGGTGGATGACGGCCTCGGTGCCGCCGGCGACGACCACGTCGGCGCGGCCCAGCCGGATCAGGTCGAGGGCGTGGGCGATCGCCTCGGCGCCGGTGGCGCAGGCGCTGGCCACGCAGTGCACGCCGGCCCGGGCGCCGAGCTCCAGCCCGACCCAGGCGGCCGGCCCGTTGGGCATGAGCATCGGCACGGTGTGCGGGGAGACCTTGCGGGGACCGCTGGCCTCCAGGATGTCGTCCTGGTTGAGCAGCGTCTGGGCGCCGCCGATGCCGGTGCCGACGCTGACCGCGAGGCGGTCCTTGTCGACCTCGGGGGCGCCCGCGTCGGCCCAGGCCTCGCGGGCGGCGATGATGGCCGTCATCTCGCTGCGGTCCAGGCGGCGGGACTGCACGCGGTCGATCTTCTCGGTGGGCTCTACGGCCAGCTGGGCGGCGATGCGCACGGTGAGCGGCGCGGCCCAGTCGGGCAGCGGCGACACCCCCGACTTGCCGGCGAGCATGGCGTCCCAGGTGGACGGCGCGTCCCCGCCCAGCGGCGTGGTGGCTCCGATCCCGGTGACGACGACATCGACACTCACTGCACAACTCTCCTTACGGCGGACCAGACGACGGGGCCCCGAGCCAGGCTCAGGACCCCGGCGGCGGCTTCAGGCCTGCGACTTCTCGATGTACGAGACGGCGTCGCCGACGGTCTTGAGGTTCGGCACCTCGTCGTCCGGGATCTTCACGCCGAACTTCTCCTCGGCCGCCACGACGACCTCGACCATGGACAGCGAGTCGACGTCGAGGTCGTCGGTGAACGACTTCTCCTCGGCGACGTCGTCCGGGTTGACCCCAGCGACCTCTTCGAGGATCTCGGCGAGACCTTCGGCGATCTCTTCACGGGTGGACATAGAGCTTTCCTTCCTTGGGTTGACGCGCTCGTCGAACGAAGATGAACAGACCGCTACGGGCAGTGGATGACTTGACCCGCGTACGTCAGGCCGCCGCCGAAGCCGAAGAGCAGCACGGGCGAGCCGGAGGGGACCTCGCGCCGCTCGATGGCCTTGGACAGGGCCAGCGGGATGCTGGCCGCCGACGTGTTGCCCGACTCGACCAGATCCTTCAGCACGATGGCGTTGGGCAGGTCGAGACGCTTCACGATCCCGTCGATGATGCGGGTGTTGGCCTGGTGGGCGACGAACGCGGCGATGTCCTTGCCCTGCACCCCGGCCCGGTCGAGGGCCTCCTGGGCGTAGGGGGCGATGGCGGTCGTGGCCCAGCGGAAGACCGCCTGGCCCTCCTGCTTGATGTACGGCCGCCATCCCTCGATCTTGAGCACGTCGCCCTTCTCCGGGGCCGAGCCCCACACCACCGGGCCGATGCCGGGGCGCTCGCCCTCGGGCACGCCGGTGACCACGGCCGCGCCCGCGCCGTCGCCGAAGAGCACGGCGGTGGTGCGGTCGGTCCAGTCGGTGACGTCGGAGAGCTTCTCGGCGCCGATGACCAGGGCGTTGCGCGCGGCGCCGGCCCGGATCGCGTGGTCGGCGCTGGCCAGGCCGTAGCAGAAGCCGGAGCAGGCGGTGTTGAGGTCGTAGGCGGCGGGAGCGTTGATGCCGAGCTTGGCCGCGACCCTGGTGGCCACGTTCGGGCACCGGTCGGCCGAGCTGCAGGTGGCCACCACGACCGTGTCGATGTCGGCGGCGGTCAGCCCGGAGGCGGCGAGCGCCTTGCCGGCCGCGGCGGTCGCCATGTCGGCCACGCTCTCGGCGCCGGCGATGCGGCGGCTCCCGATGCCGACCCGGTCGCGAATCCACGCGTCGTTGGTCTCGATCACCTTGGACAGGTCGTCGTTGGTGACTTCCTGCGACGGCTGGTAGTGACCGAACGCGAGGATCCGCGATCCTGCAACCGCGCTCATATCTGGCCTCCAATGCGGGCGAGCGCCTGGCCGGGGGCGACCGGGTCGTCGTGGTGGGCGAGCCATTCGACGAGCACGCCGGCGCCGTGCGCGGCCACCTCGACGGGGCCCTGCCGGGTCTGGATGGCCCCGATGACCTGACCGTCGGCGATCTTGGCTCCCACCGCGAGGTCCGCGGCCGGGGCGAAGACGCCGGCGGCGCCGGCCACCACGACACTGAACTCCGGGTGTGGCTCGTGGCTGTGACCCTCGGCGACATGCCGGGCGATCGCGTCGCGCGCGGCCGGCAGGTCGTCCGGGGTGTTGACGGAGACGATCTCGATGCCCTTGAGCGCCCGCTTGGCCAGGCCCGCCAGGGTGCCGGCCGGGGCCAGCTCGACGATCGCGGTCACGCCGAGGTCGGCGAGGGTCTGCATGACCAGGTCCCAGCGCACCGGGGCGGTGACCTGCCGGACCAGGCGCTGCAGCATGACCGCGCCGTCTTCGACCGCGGTGCCGTCGAGGTTGGACAGCTGGATCTTGCTCGGCGCCGCCGGGACGATGCCGGCCGCGACCTTGCCCAGGGCCTCCTCGGCCGGGGCCATGAACGGCGTGTGGAACGCCCCCGCCACCTTCAGCGCGGTGATGCGGGCCTTGGCCGGCGGCTCGGCGGCGAGCTTCTCCAGCCCGTCGAGCGAACCGGCGGCGACGACCTGGCCGGCGCCGTTGCGGTTGGCCGGGTACAGCCCCGCCGCCTCGATCTTGGCGATCACCTCGTCCGGGTCGCCGCCGAGCACGGCGCTCATCCCGGTGGGCTCGAGCGCGCAGGCGGCGGCCATCTCCCGGCCGCGCACACCGGCGAGGGTGATCGCGGCCTCGGCGGAGAGCACGCCGGCCAGCGCGGAGGCGGCCAGCTCGCCGACGCTGTGGCCGGCCACGACGGGCACGTCGGCCATCGGCAGGTGCTCGGCGGTCAGCAGGGCGGCCGCCACGAGCAGCGGCTGGGTCTTGGCGGTGTCCTTGATCTCCTCCGCGTCGGCGGCGGTGCCAAGGTGCATCAGGTCGACGCCGGACAGGGCCGACCACCAGCGCAGACGCGCCTCGGCGCCGGGCAGCGCGAGCCACGGCGTTAGGAAGCCGGGCTTCTGGGAGCCTTGGCCTGGAGCGAGTACAGCGAGCACGTCTATGACTTTTCCGGATTCCCGACACTCGCGCGGGTAGCGCTACACACCAAAGTGGACCACCTCGTTTGTAGGGACCCTACAAAAGATCGCGTGGTGTTGTGCCAACAGATCCACACCGTCACCCACCGCAATCTGTTGTTCACACGGGTGTCCGGTCGAGGTGGCGTCAGCAGCATAAGGGTCAAACGGTGCGAAACCACACCGAACCCCGAAATCACGTCACCGGCGGCGCCGAAGGGGCCAGCGGGTCGAGCCGGCCGATCGTCAGCGCGATGCGCAGCGCGAAGGCGTCCCGCGGGACCAGCGGCGTGAATCCTGTCACTTCGCCGATGCGGCGCAGGCGGTACCGCACGGTGTTCGGATGCACGAACAACCCCCGCGCCGCGCTTTCCAGCACCCCGCCCCCGGCGAAGAAGGCGTCGAGGGTCTCCAGCAGCTCCCCGCCGGCCCGCACCAGCGCGCCGTAGACCTCCTGGCGCAGGATCCGCCGCGCCTCCGCGTCCCCGGCCAGGGCCCGCTCGGGCAGCAGGTCGGTCGCGGCCACCGGGCGGGGCGCGGCCGGCCAGGCGGGCGCGGCCCGGAAGCCGGCCAGCGCCGCCCGGGCCGACTCGGTCGCCTCGTCCAGGGAGGGCACCGCCGGCCCGACCACCACCGGCCCGTCGCCGAAGCCGACCAGCAGCCGCTCGGTCGCGGCCATCGGGTCGGCCGCCCCACCGAGCACCACCACCAGCCGGTCGCCGTGCACGCCGCCGAGGATCTCCACCCCTATGCGCCGGGCCGCGCGGTACACCGTGTGCAGCACCGCCGCCGCCTCCCCGCCGGGGGAGCGGCCCACCGCCACCGCCACCGGGGGCGCATCCGCCCAGCCCAGCGCCGCGGCCCGGCTGGCCAGCACGTCGGAGGAGTCCCCGCGCAGCAGCGCGTCGACCAGCAGGGCCTGCAGCCGGGCGTCCCAGGCGCCGCGGGTCTCCGCCGCCCGGGCGTAGACCCGGGCCGCGCCGAAGGCGACCTCGCGGCTGTAGTACAGCACCGCCTCCCGCAGCCCGGTCTCCTGCCCGGGCGCGGCCAGGTGCGGCAGCTGCTCCTCGACGACCTCGATGGTGACCCGGATCAGCTGCACCGTCTGGCCGAGGTTGATCGAGCGGGCCAGCGCCCGGGGCGCGGCGTCGAAGAACTCGTCGGAGTTGTCCGGCGGAGCCGGCCCGTCCTTGTCCCGGGCCCGCAGCCACTCCACCAGTGAGCGCACCCCCGCCTGGGCGACCAGCATGACCCAGGCCCGCTGGTCGGCGGGCAGGTCCCGGAACCACGGCAGCGTCTCGTCCATCCGGGCCACGCTGGCCGTGGCCAGCGCGCCGGCGGCCCGCTCGATCGCCCGCACGCTCGGCTCCAGCGAGCCCACCGCGGGCGGCGGGGCCTCGGCGGGCTTCGGCGGCTGATCGGTCACCACCACAGCTTGTCATGGCCGGGTTCATCGGGCCGCCGCGAGCCACAGGCGCCCATAGACGGCGGCCGGCCGGGACGTCGCCCGCAGCCCGTTGGGCCCGTCGATCAGCCGGCGGCCCCACTGGGTGAGCCGGCCCGGGTGATACCCGGTGACGACATCCAGATAGCTGTACTGCGAGCTGTTGCCGCTCCACGACCAGCCGAGGTACCCGAGGCCGTGCTCCTGGCAGTACGCCATGATCGCGTCCTCGTCCGGGTCGCCGTACTCGTGGATCTGCGAGAACTCGCCGACCACGATCGGCAGCCGCTGCTGTACGAACGCGTCCAGGTAGCCGGAGACCTTGCCGGCCGTGTCGAAGGGGCCGTACATGTGCACGTCGAAGACCACATTGCGCAGCGGGTCGGCGGCGAAGACCTCGGCCGCGTGGTCGTGCATGACGTGGAAGGCGTCGTTGCCCCAGTTCGGCGCGTCCACCATGAGCGCGTGCGGCAGCCCGGCCGCCCGCAGCCGGGCGATCGCGGCCTCGGTGTTGCCCAGCCAGTCGGCGTCGACCGCGTGCCCCGACGGCTCGTTGGCGATGTTGAGCACCACGTAGTCCTCCTGGTGGCGCAGCACGTCGCGCAGGGTGAGCCAGTAGTCGACCGCCTGGCCGATGGTGGCCGCGCCGGGCTGGGTGCCGTACCCCATCGTGTCGTGCACGTCGAGCACGCAGATCAGCCGGGCCGCCTTGCAGCGCGCGATCACCGAGGCGGCCACGGCCGGCCGGGTGGCCGGCCACTCCTGCCCGCTGGCCAGCGCCACCCGCACCGCGTTGGCCCCCGCGGCCCGGATGTCGTCGAACACCGACGCGGGTCCGGGCCCGAAGGCGTACCCGTGGTTGACCCCGCGCAGCACCAGCGGCTCCCCGCCGGCCTCGACCAGCCGCCCGTCCGCCACCCGGATCCCCTCAGCCTGTCTCGCGCGCGCCGGGGTGACGTACGCCGCACCGAGCAGCGCCAGCAGGAGCGCCGGAAACGCCATCCTGACCGCTGCTCGTCTGACCATGGGTGAGCCGCTACCCGGGCGTTCGCCATTCACCCGTTTGCCACCGGATGATGCTCAGGGTGATTCGGCTCCAAGGGGATCGACCGGCCTCCTTGGCGCAAGGTAGCGTGAGTCGCACGCTGCGTTTGTCCAGGGGGAGGGCCGTGGAGTCCAAGTCGGCCGAGATCGCCGCCGAGCAGGAACACTTCGACCTCGCCCGAAAGCATCGGGAACGGCTGCGCACCGAGCTCGGCGAGGCCCCCGACGCCGCCACCAACGCAGGCGCCGGCCGCTGGCTGGCCGGCTTCCGCCGGGGCCGCCGCGACGGCCTGGCCCCGCCGGAGCAGGAGGTCGCCTTCGGGCGGGTGGACCAGGACTCGGACGAGCGCTACTACATCGGCCGCGAGACCATCCTCGACGACCAGCGCCAGGTGCTGGTGGTCAACTGGAAGACCCCGGTCGGCGACCTGTTCTACCAGGCCACCGCCGAGGACCCCCGCGGCCTGACCCGCAAGCGCACCTTCACCTGCGACGGCAATCACATCCTCGACTTCGAGGACCTCGTCTTCCAGCAGCTCGCCCAGGACATCGAGGCGCTCGAGGGCCCGGACGCCGCGCTGCTGGGCGAGCTGGACCGCGGCCGCACCGGCACCATGCGCGACATCGTGGCCACCATCCAGGCCGCCCAGCACCGGCTCATCCAGTTCCCGCTGGAGCACGTGCTGGTCATCGAGGGCGGCCCGGGCACCGGCAAGACCGCGGTGGCCCTGCACCGGGTCTCCTGGCTGCTGTACAACCACCAGGACCGCCTCCGCCCGCGCGACGTGCTCATCGTCGGCCCGCACCCGGCCTTCACCCGCTACATCCGCGCCGTGCTGCCCGGCCTCGGCGACGGCGCGGTCGAGCAGGTCGACATCGACCAGCTGGCCCCGCCGGTCCAGCGCGGCCGCCAGGAGGAGCCCGAGGTCCGCCGCCTGAAGGGCGAGGCCCGGATGGCCCGCCTGCTGTCCCGCGCGCTCGAGGCCCGCATCGGCGCCCCGGAGCCGGCCGAGCGCATGCTCTTCGACGGCCGCTTCCTGACCCTGCCCGGCCCCGAGGTGGCCGCCGCGGTCACCGACGCCCGCCAGAGCGCGGGCCCGTATGCGGTGCGCCGCCAGCGCCTGCGCACCGCCCTGGCCACCCTGGTCCGCGACCGGGGCGGCCCGCTGGAGGCCGAGCGCCTCCCGCCGGTGGAGAACCTGCTGGAGCGCCTGTGGCCCCTGCAGAGCGCCCCGGCCTTCCTGCGCGCCCTCTACGGCTCCCGCAACCGCCTGGCCGCCGCGGCCGCGGCCGAGTTCACCGACGGGGAGCTGTCCCAGCTCTACCGCCGCGGCGCCGACCGCCTGTCCGAACAGGTCTGGAGCGCCGCTGATGGCCCCCTCCTCGACGAGCTGGACCACCAGATCAACGGCACCGCCGGGCGCTACCGGCACATCGTGGTCGACGAGGCCCAGGACCTCTCCCCGATGCAGCTGCGCGCCATCGCCCGCCGCTCGTCCACCGGCTCCCTGACCGTCGTCGGCGACCTGGCCCAGTCCACCGGCGCCTGGGCCCGCGACAGCTGGGACGAGGTCACCGAGCACCTGCCGAACACCCAGCAGGTGGTGGTGGCCGGCCTGCGGTACGGCTACCGCGTCCCCCGCCAGGTCTACGAGCTCGCCGCCCAGCTCCTGCCGATCGCCGCCCCAGGCGTCGAACCGGCCCGCGTCGTGCGCGACGGCCCGGAGGACCCCGGCATCCACGTCGTCGAGCCGGGGGAGCGCGCCGGCCGCGCCGCCCAGATCGCCCGCGACCACCTGGAGGCCCACCGCTTCGTGGGCATCGTCTGCCCGGCCGCCCGCCGCGCCGAGCTGGAGTTCGCCCTGCACGCCAACGACCTGCCGTGGGTGCGGGCCGACCAGAGCGGCGAGCTGGACCACGCCATCAACCTCGTCTCCCCCCAGGAGGCCAAGGGCCTGGAGTTCGACGCGGTCGTCGTCGTCGAGCCCGAGGAGATCGTCGCGGAGGACCCGAGGGGCCACCGCCTGCTCTTCGTCGCCCTGACCCGCACCATCCGCTACCTGGACGTGGTGGCCAGCGGCAACCCCCTCCCGCTGGAACCCCGCAAGGACGTGACCGACCACATCCCGCGCCAGCGCACGGTCGTGGAGCCGGACCCGGACCCGACGGTGGAGCTCTCCCTCCTCGACCGCCTCGCCGAGGACCTGACCGCCATGATCATCGGCGGCGCCCCGCCGGCCACGTGGGACGAGGTCTTGCAGCGCACCGCCGCCCTGCTGGACGAGCGATCGGGCAAGCAACGCCCGAAGGGCCGCCACCACCGCGCCTGACGCAGACCTCGATCATCCGTGGGAACGGCGCCGGTGCACGGCCGGGATGCCGTACTGGGCGGCCGTGCGCGCCTTGCCCGACGTCGAGTCCGGATCGGCCGCGACCAGGAGCCGGGTCCGGCGGGTCACGGACCTGCCCACGTGGGCGGCGAACACGAACAACTGTCCGGTCCTGAGGCATGGTCTGGACAGCGAGCCTCCACCAGCACGAGCGGCGGGCCAGACCTATCCGAGCCGAGCGCGTTCAAGCACCTCCTCGGTCGTGAGGGGGCTCTTGGGGTGGTAGCTGAGGCAGAGAGGCGTCCGCACCTTCTGCGGTGCCTAGCTCAGGGCGGCGCTGTCCAGGCGGCGGCCGACGGTGGCCTGCGCGATCGATTCGGTGATCGCACCCTTGGCGGCCTTCGCCGGCAGCGCGACGCCGAGCACCTTGGCCAGTTCGCGCAGCTGCGGCACGGTCAGGCGCAGGTCGCCCAGGTACTGCGTGGCGGCCGGAAGCGTGGCGAGCTGCGCGAGCGTCGACTCGATCTCGCCGACCGGCCGGGAGAACGCGGCCGCCTTCGCCGGGGCGGCCTTCTTCGCCGGGCGGCCGCCCTTGGGCACCAGCTCGAGCTTGGCGGCGCCGGAGGCCAGGTCGGCCAGCTGGTCGGCCGGGAGGGTCCTCACGAAGGCGGCCACCCGCTGGAGCACCTCGTAGGCGAGGTCGGCCGGGTCGGTCATCGAAGTGTTCTCCCTCAGGGTCGGATGAGCGCCAGCAGCTCGCTGGTGAGCTGCTGTATCTCGTATCGTAGGGTCTCGACCGCGGGGCTGCCCTGGGGCGCCAGGACGGCGGGGACCGAGCGCTGGCCGGCCTCCGTCATGGCCGACTTGTTGTCGCGGATGGTCTGGCGGAACACCGGCATCTCGATCACCGAGGTCGTCTCCACCGAGGTGCGCTGGGTCAGCAGCGGCCCCGACGAGGTGTACTGCACCATCGTGTAGACCACACCGAGGATCTCCGGGTTGATCGGCCGCTCGGCCACCTCGTTGTACTCGTCGACCAGCATCGACAGGCGCGCGCGGAGCAGGTCGATGCCGAGCGTGGACAGGTAGTCGGCGCGGGCCGGGACGATGATGCCGTCGCTGGCCACCAGGGCCGTGCGGGTGACCAGGTTGAAGTTGGGCGGGCAGTCGACGAGGACGACGTCGTAGCCGGCGAAGTTCTGCTCCGCCAGGGCGTCGGCCAGCAGGCGGTACACCTGCAGGTATCTCGGGCTGCTGCGCTGGAACCGCGAGCCGCCCAGGCCGGCGGCCAGGTCCAGGTCGACGTCGACCAGGCCCAGCTGCGAGGCGACGAGGTGCAGGTGCCCGCCGAGGGGCTGCACGACGGCGTTGACCGAGGGCGGGGCCAGCACGTACTTGAACAGCGGCTCCGGCTCGCGGGTCGCGACGAACGTCTCGAACCAGGAGCGGATGGTCGGCTGCTCGACGAAGTCGGCCGGGCGGTAGAAGGAATACGTCAGGCTGGCCTGCGGGTCCAGGTCGATCAGGAGGACCTTGCGGCCGCGGGCGGCCAGGTCGGCGCCCAGGTTCGCGGTCACGGTGGTCTTGCCGACGCCGCCCTTGTAGTTGATGACAGAGACGACAGTCATCACAGCAGCATGCCATCCATCGGCCACGTTTGTCGCCACGGGCCGTCCACGCTAGGGTGATTTCCTATCTTGTCGATAGGGAAAGGGTACAGACGCATGCTGCCCGACTTCCTGGTCGCGGGCGTGCCGAAAGCGGGCACGTCCGCGCTGCACGCGGCGCTGGTGCGCCATCCGCAGTTGTTCCTGCCCTCGGTCAAGGAGCCGAAGTTCTTCCTCACCGACGGGCCGCCGCCGCGGCGGGGCGGACCCGGCGACGTGCAGACCTACCAGGAGCACGTCTGGCGGCGGGCGGACTACGAGGCGCTGTTCGACCCGGCCCCGCCGGGGGCGCTGCTCGGCGAGGCGACGCCGTTCTACCTGCACGATCTCGCCGCCCATGAGCGGATCGCCAAGCTCGTCCCGCACGCGCGGCTCGTCCTGCTGCTGCGCGACCCGGTCGACCGGGCGCACTCGAACTGGTCGCACCTGTGGGGGGCCGGGCTGGAGTCCGAGGCCGACTTCCTGCGGGCGGTCGAGCTCGAGCCCGCCCGCCGGGCGAAGGGCTGGGCCACGTTCTGGCATTACACGGACCTGGGACGGTACGGCACCCAGCTGCAACACCTGCTGCGGTACTTCCCGCGCGAGCAGATCCTGCTGCTGCGCTATCGGGACCTGCGCGACGATCCTCGCCGTACCGTCGACCGGGTCTGCGGGTTTTTGGGGGTTGCCACGGGTCACGTGGGCGAGATCCCGCCCGAGAACGTGCGGCGCTACGTCGCCGACACGCCGGTGAACGCGGGGCTGCGGCTGTTGCTGCGCGGCGGTGGCAGGATCGGTCATCGGTTCCCGGTGCCGGTCCGCCGCGCCTTCAGCCGGCCGCTGCTGGCGCTGCTGCACCGGGAGCACGGCCGCCGGCCGCGGGTCACGCCCGAGCAGCGGGCGGCGCTGCTGCCCGGCTTCGCGGCGGAGATCGAACTGCTGCAGGACGTCTCCGGCGAGTCGTACGCGGACTGGCTCAGCCTGGACCACGCCAGCAACTACCAGTGACGCTTTCGGAGGGCATGTTGATCACGCTGCCGCGCTGGGACGGCGCCCACGTCGTCGTCGAGCCGCCCGCGACCGGGCCGGGCACCTGGGCCGGCGCGCCGAGCGCGCTGCGGGTCGGCGGGGAGGTCTTCCTGGCGTACCGCCTGCGCCGCCCGATCGGCGAGGGCCGCGGCTACGCCAACGTGATCGCCCGCTCGAGCGACGGCATCGCGTTCACCACGGTCGCCGAGGTGCACAAGGACCGCTTCGGCGGCGCCTCGCTCGAGCGGCCGGCGCTCGCGGTCACCCCGGAGGGGCGCTGGCGGCTGTACGTCAGCGTGGCCACGCCTGGCACCAAACACTGGCGGGTCGACCTGCTGGAGGCCGACGAGCCGGAGAAGCTCGGCGAGGCACCGGCCGTGACCGTCCTGCCCGGCGACGCCACGGTGGGCGTCAAGGACCCGGTCCTGCACTTCGACGGTCGCGGCTGGCACCTGTGGGCCTCGGTCCACCCGCTGGAGTCCGCCGAGCACGCCGACCGGATGAGCACCTGGTACGCCACCAGCCCCGACGGCGTCGCCTGGACCTGGCGCGGTGTGGCCCTGGCCCCACGCTCGGGCGCCTGGGACGCCCGCGGGGTGCGGCTCAGCGCGGTCGTTCCCTCCCCCGACGGCCTTTCCGTCGCGTACGACGGGCGGGCGAGCGCGGAGGAGAACTGGGAGGAGCGCACCGGCACCGCGACCGCGCCGCTGCTGGCCGACGGCACGTTCGGGCCGATGACCGCGTCGCTCGACCCGCCGACGGGCTCGCCCTTCGCCCCGCACGGCCTGCGCTA
Source organism: Dactylosporangium sp. NPDC051485 (assembly GCF_040682015.1). Lineage (NCBI taxonomy): Bacteria > Bacillati > Actinomycetota > Actinomycetes > Micromonosporales > Micromonosporaceae > Dactylosporangium > Dactylosporangium sp. NPDC051485. The sequence continues at coordinate 10,018 of NZ_JBFAZW010000144.1, read as the reverse complement.
CCTGACCGCCGTGCCGGGCCGCATCTACTACGAGGGCACGCGGGCCGACGGCGCCCACGAACTGCGCACCGAGGCAGCACCCCGGCATGAAGGTGATCTGTAGGAGGACCACCTTCGTACCGGGGTGCGTGCCGCCACGAACTTCCTGAACTGTTCCCGGTCGTGATCGTCCATGCGCCCCCCTCGTCAGCACGTCAGACGATGACCAGCAGCGCCACTATGCCAACCAGGCCTGTGATCTAGGCAACACGCGCCTGATCGCACTCGCGCCTCGCTCATCAGCGCACAACCTTGCGCGGCATGGCTCATCGTCTAGCGGCTTCGGCCGGTTCGCGACAATAATCGGGCCACTATGCGGAAATGGATTGCCGTGGCGGCCGTAGTGCTGCTGAGTGGATGCGCGGGTCCGGTAAGCGACGATGATGCCGTTGGGGTCGCCCCGTATCAGGTGTCGTCCGTGCCGTTCGACAGCCTCGCGGACTTCGTGGCCCAGCGGCCGATCATTGCGACCGGCAAGGTGGTCGCGGTGAACGAGTCCGCCTACGAGGTGCCGGTCGATCCCGAGGGTGAAGGAAACATCGCCGGGGAAGGGCCGGAGATCTACGGGACGGTCTCCTTCAAGGTTGACGGCGTCATCAAGGGCGACGTCAAGCCGGGCGGCACGCTGACGGTCGTCTACCTGAGCGGCAAGTGGAACAGAGCGGACAAGAAGGGTGGCCGCATCGCGTACACCCACGAGAAAATGGCGAACGTGCAACAGGCGGACTCGAAGCTCAAGAGCCCGGCCGAGCTCGGCAACACGACGTTCGCGATCTTCGCGGCGCCCAAGCCGGCAAGCTTGCCGGTGCAGGCCGCCGACCTCTGCGTCGCCGGGATCGCCACGGTCGACAGCACCGGGCAGCTCGTGTTCGCGGGCGAACCGCCGTTCGTGGCCGGGACGAGGGCAGCCGTGAAGCTCGACGACGTCAAGGCCGCCGTCGCCTGACCGAAACCGGCTCGAGGCGGGCCGGGTGCGGGCTGCCTGGCTACGCGGATCCGTCCCGCGGTTGCAGCAGCAGGCTTCTGCTGCGGCCGGGCCGGGGATAGGTCTCGGCGGCGGCGGCAAGACGCGCCGCGTGTTCGCGCTGTCGCTGCCAATGGCCGTACAGCGCCCCCTGCTGGGACAGGCGGTCTACGGCGCTGATGGTTTCCGGGTCGACGTCGCCGGCTGGAGCGTCACGCCATGGGGTGCCAGGAAGCGGCATGAAGGTGTGAGCGTGGATGCGGGCGCCGAGGTCGGCAAGTTCGCGAGCGAGCGCAAGGGACGCCTCGACGTCGGCCCGATCCTCGCCGGGCATGCCGAAGATCATGTCGACGTTGATGCGGAATCCCTCCTCGACGCCGAGGCGGGCGGCCCGCATGACCTCCTCGACGCCGTGCCCCCGCTTCGCCGCGTCGAGGACGCGGTCCGAACCGGACTGGGCGCCGACGATGATGTTGTTGTTCGAGCAGTACTTCTTCACCAGCCGCAGCGCCTCACGGCTCACATGCTCGGGCCGGATCTCGCTGGGGAAGGAGCCGAAGAAGACCCGGCCGTTCGGCCCGATGCCCTCCTTGCACGAGGCCAGCAGCTCCTCGACGGCGTCAAGGTTCGGGGACTCGTCCTGGCTGCCGTACGACAGCGCCGTCGGCGTGACGAAACGGACGTCCCGCAGGCCGCGCGCCCGCATCTGGTCGACGTGCCATCGGACGTTCTCCACGCTGCGGTGGCGGAACCGCGCCGAGAACATAAAGGGCGTTTGGCAAAATCTGCACGAAAACGCACAGCCTCGAGTGATCTCGAGGGCGTTGAACCGCTGCCAGCGCAGCGAGAAGCCGCGGAACGAGTCGAGCGGCAGCCGCTCCGGACGCCCGGTCTTGACCACCTTGCCGGTGTCGTCGCGGTACGCCAGCCCGGTCACGCCGGTCGGATCACCGCCCGCGTCGACCAGCTTCAGCAACGTGGTCTCGCCCTCGCCGATGGCCGCGACATCCCACCCGGCGTCGAGCGTCTGCACCGGCTCCGCGGTGGCGTGCACCCCGCCGGCGATGTGGAGCGCCCCGGGGGCGGTCGCCTTGATGGTGGCCAGTTCGGCGGCGAGAGCCTCGGCGTCAGGGGAGTAGAAGGACCAGAGCACCACCACCCGCTTGGCCCGCTCCAACCCCGATGAGATCGCGGAGGCCGTGGTCTCGGGCGTATCGCCGAAGACCACCTCGTACGAGGTCGCGGTCGAGTGCTCCTCCAGGGCGCCCAGCAGCACGTGGAAGCCGTATGTGACGGCCTTGCGGTAGCGCAGCACCAGAACGAGGTCGAGAGAGCTCACAGCGACATCCTGCCAGGGCGGGAGAGTGATCAGACCGACCGATCGGCGGCGTACGCTTGCCCGCCTCGCGGCCGCGCGGGTCTCACGCGCACGTCAGGTGTAGGAAATCGCCGGGGGCCTGCCGCCGCGCAGCGCTTGCCCGATGAACTCGAAGAACCGGTCGGCCTCGGAGCCGAAGGGGTTGTCGGCGACCATGTAGGTCCAGGTGGATGAGGGGCGTCGCAGGCCGAGGTCGGCGAGGGTGGTGGCGTTCTCGGATGCCGCGTCGAGGGTGTCCCGGGTGGCCGCGGTTACCTTGTCGGCCAGGGCGCGGAAGTCGTCGGTGGCGATGAGGTTGAACTCCTCGAGGGGATCCTGCCGCCCGAGTACCCGCAGGTGGATACCCTCGCGGACCTCGGCGAGCAGGTTCAGGTGGCGGGTCCAGGCGCGGTCGAGGTGGTAGAGCGCCACCTCGACCGCCAGCGTGCGCCGGTCCGGTCGGGTCCACGTGTCCGGCTTGTCGGAGTCGGCGGGCCAGAGGTGGGCCAGGTAGTCGTCGAGAGCGGTCGGGTCGGCGAGGAGTCTGTCGCGGGTGTCGAGCAGGACCCGCCGGTGCTGATCGGTAGCCGTGTGATAGCGGCGCGTGGTGCGATGCAGTTGCAGGAGCTTGCCCTCGGCGACGCGCTGGGCGTGCTCGTATATCCGGCGGAATCGCTTGTCGCGGACTCGCCCGTCCGGGTCCACCCATCGCGGGTGGTATCCGATGACCAGGTGCTCGGTCACCACGTCATCGTCGAGACTGGTGTAGAACACCGAACGGCCCGGGTCGCCCTGCCTGCCGGCCCTGCCGCGAAGTTGATGGTCGAGCCTGGTGCTGTCGTATCGTCCGAGTCCGAGCACGAGCAGCCCGCCCGCCTCGGCGGCCCGCGATGCGAGCCGGATGTCGACGCCACGGCCGGCCATCTGCGTGGAAACGGTGACCGCCGCGTGCTCGCCGGCGCGGGCGATGATCTCGGCTTCGGCGGCGTCATGCTTGGCGTTGAGCACGACCGCATCGACGCCACGGCCGGCCAGGAGTCCGGCGAAGCGTTCGGAGTCCGCCACGCTCGCCGTGCCGATCAGCACGGGCTGGCCGGCCGCATGGGCGGCATGCACCCGGTCGGCCGCGGCCTCGTCGCGCTGCTCGGCGGTCAGATACAGCCGGTCGGGCTCGTCGACGCGGACGCAGGGCCGGTTGGTCGGGATCGTTCCGGTGCGCAGGTGCAGGTCTTCCGCCAGGCGTTCGGATGCCTCCAACGCGGTGCCGCTCATCCCGGTGATGACACGGTAGCCACGGGCCACGGTCTCGACCAGCATCTGGTCGAGCACCTCGGCCTGTGCGGTCACCTCGATGCCTTCCTTGCGCTCGATCGCGGCGTGCAGACCATCGGGCCACCGCTGACGGTCCGCGACCCTTCCTCGGGCGTCGTTGATCAGGCGCACCTGACCGTCGGCCACGATGTAATGCACGTCGCGGTCCACGAGTGCGTGCGCGTGCAACGCCACGTGCGCCGCCGTCAGTAACTCCACGTGATCCTTGGCGTACAGGTCGTCGACACCGAAGTGTTCCTCCAGCGCCGCGATCCCCGCCTCGTTGAACGACACGTTGCGCCGCTCACCGTCGACCTCGTACTCCACGCCCGCGGTCATCACAGCGACCACCCCGGCCAGTGACGCTTCTTCCGGCCGTGGGTCGCCGTCCCCGGCGATCACCAACGGCACCATCGCGTCGTCGAGCAGCACCGCGTCAATCTCGTCGATCACCGCCGCGTCCAGCTCCGGCACCAGCCGCTGCGCATCGGCCGACCGCTGCCGGTCCCGGAGCAGGTCGAATCCCACCTGGTGCACGGTCGCGTAGACCACATCGCCGTGGTACGCCGCGCGCCGCTCGGCATGATCCATGCCATCGACCACCGCCGCACACGACAAACCGAACGCCGCGAACAACGTCGCCCCAGCTTGCGCGTCCCTACCGGCCAGATAGTCGTTGGCCGAGAGCACATGCACCCGCCGGCCCGTCACGGCCAGCCCGGCAGCGACGAGGAACCCCACCAGCGTCTTGCCCTCGCCGGTCTCCATGTCCACCACGCGACCTCGCAGCATGCTGACCGCCGCCAGCAACTGCACCTCGAACGGATCCAGCCCCAGCCGGCGCCGCGCGACCTCGCTCGCCACCGCGAGGAATCTCGCCAGATCGCCGTCGTCGGCAAGACCCGCCTTCGCCGTGGACTTGGCGCGCTCGGCCAACGCCTCGTCGCCAAGCCCGTGCAGCGCGGCCCGTTCGCTCAGGACGATGTTGACCAACGGCTCGAACCGGCGCAGGTTCGCCGTCCCCGGCTCCTGCCGGAACCGTCGCACCAGTACAACAGCGCGCCGCCACGACGACGGATCGCGCAATTGCTCCAATCTCCCCATCACCTCAGGCTAACGCGCACCATGAATGTCTGCGCCCCGATCGCCGGCTTGCACGATGACGGACCAAGGCGCTGGGACTGGATCGGTCACAATGGGCTCATCTGGTCCAGGACCAAGCGTTAGGTACGCCGGGCCCCGGCGAGATCGGGGCGGTTCGAGTTCACCGCAGCCAGACCACGATGCCGGTCAGGCCGGTCAGCACGGCCGCGGCGCCGGCCCGGACGGCGGCCGAGCAGCGGGCGGGGGTGAAGGAGCGCTCGTCGTAGGTGGAGGACATGCCGAGGCCCTCGCCGCGGTACGACGCGCCCGCCCAGTCCACCGCGGTCACGTTCACCGTCGGCTCGGCCAGCTCGGCGCCCACCACCAGGAACAGCTGGTCCAGGTGACTGGCGGTGACCACGGCCAGGGGGTCGACCAGGTCGTTGCCGGCGGTCACGATCAGGTCGCCGTGCAGGCCGAGGGCTCTCGTGATGGCCGGTACCAGGTCGTCGTGGCCGGCGGCGGTCACCGTGCGCAGGTCCACGCGCTCCGTCGTGGCCCAGTCCTGCACGGCGGCCACCAGGGCCCGGGTGGGCGCGTCGGAGCCGGCCGTCAGCAGCACCACCCGGTAGCCGGGGGCCGGGTGCACACCGTCCCATGACCCCGGCGAAGGCGTGACGGTGCCCTCCGGGGTCGGCGCGCCCGACGGGCCCAGAAAGCCCGGGTCGAGGTGACCCACCGGGGACGGCGCCGGCCGCGGGGCGGACCAGTCCGGGGTGGCGGGTCCGCAGGCGGCGAGGGCGAGGACCAGGACGAGGGAAAGGGCGCGCACGGCGAGCATCCTGCGGCCTGGCCCAAAACACATTCAACAGCTGGGAAAAAGTGTTCGTAGGTGGTTCGTCGGCGCACCGCCTTGCGTTCACCCGGCCCCGGCAACGTGCAGCCCCATGTCGTACCGCTGGGCCATCCTCCTGGGCGCCGTCCTGGCCGCCGTCGCGATCGTGCTGCCGGCGCGGCCCGCGGGCGCGCACGGGTTCTCCTCGACGGTGTACGTCACCGTCGGCCACGGCGAGCAGGGGCACGTGCGGACCGCGCTGGAGCTGGAGTACGACCTCTTCGTGGTGTCCGCGGCCGACGCCCAGGGCGACGACGCGCTGTTCCACGCCGGCGACGCCGCCTTCCGCGACGGGGACGCCGCGGGCCAGGCGGCCGTGCTCGACGCGCACGCCGACGCGGCGCTGCGTTACGTCACCGAGCGCTTCCAGGTCACCGCCGCCGGGCGGGCCTGCACCCCGTCGAGGGCGGGCGACTTCACCATCGGGCGGCAGGAGGGGGTGCCGTACGCCGGGCTGTCGCTCGACTGGGCCTGCCCGCCCGCGAGCGAGCACGAGGTCCGCACCGGGCTGTTCGCCGACGCCGAGGGCTTCGTCAAGGGCGTCAAGACGATCGTCACCTACGACCTCGACGAGCACTCCGGCAGCGCCGCCCTCGACGCCGGGCACCCCTCGTTCTCGACCGGGCAGGCGTGGTACCAGCGCTTCTGGGAGTTCTTCCGGCTCGGCGCCGAACACCTGCTGACCGGCATCGACCACATCCTGTTCCTGCTGGCGCTCATCGCCGGCTCGCGGCGGCTGCGCGAGATCGTGCTGGCGGCGACCAGCTTCACCCTGGCCCACTCGGTGACGTTCATGCTGGCCGCGCTCGGCGCGGTCGACGCGCCCGCGCACCTGGTCGAGCCGGTGATCGCGCTGTCGATCGCGGTCGTGGCCGTCTGGCACCTGCTGAAGCCCGCGCGGGACCTGCCGGAGAAGGGGCTGGACCGGGCCGGCTGGATCCGGCTGGTGGTGGTGTTCTGCTTCGGCCTCGTGCACGGGCTCGGGTTCGCCGGCGCGCTCGGGATCGACGAGCCGTGGTCGTGGACGCTGCTGTGGTCGCTGCTGGTGTTCAACGTCGGCATCGAGGTCGTCCAGCTCGGCATCATCGCGGCCGCCTTCCCGCTGCTGATGCTGCTGCGCCGGCAAGCGCCGAAGGCCGGGCGCTGGACTACCGGGGGAGTGGCGGCCGGGGTCGCGGCCATGGGGCTCATCTGGTTCTTCCAAAGGGCGCTCTAGAGAACAGTCGGCGCCCACCTGCCGTTCACGACCCGGACACCGAGCGACGACACCGTGATCATGCGTACTCCCATCGGAGAAAAAGGTAACCGCATGCAGCATCGAACCTCCCGCGTGGCCGCAGCGGCCACCGCGGCGCTCCTGGGGCTGGCTGTGGCCCTCGGCAGCGGCCTGGGCTCCCAGGCCGCCGCCGCCGACCCGGCCGCACTCACGGGCATCATCCTCGGCGTGGGCGCCAACGAGTCCCAGCGGATCGTGACCTGGTACTCCTCGGCGGACACGGCGCAGAAGGTCCAGCTCGCCCCGACCGCGTCACTGGCCGGCGGCGACTTCCCGGCCTCGGCGGCGACCTTCGCGGCCCTCGGCGGGGCCAACATCGCCACCAGTGGCGGCTTCAACCGCCACGCGACCATCACCGGCCTGCAGGAGCACACCGCGTACTCCTACCGGGTCGGCACCGAGGGCAACTGGTCGCCGACCTACGCCTTCAAGACGCAGGACTTCGAGGGCGACTACGACTTCCTGTTCTACGGCGACCCGCAGATCGGCTCCTCGGGCGACCTCGCCAAGGACCAGGCGGGCTGGGCCGACACCCTCGACGTCTCGCTCGCGGCCAACCCGAACGCGGAGCTGCTGGTGTCCGGCGGCGACCAGGTCGAGACGGCCAACACGGAGACGCAGTGGAACGCCTTCCTGGCGCCGGACAAGCTGCGGCAGTACCCGTGGGCGGCCACCATCGGCAACCACGACGTCGGCGGCAAGGCCTACGAGCAGCACCTGTTCACCCCGAACACGGACCGCTCGGCCGGCCTCTACGCCAACGGACAGCCGGCGTCCAACACCTCGGGCGGTGACTACTGGTACATCTACAAGGATGTCCTGTTCATCGACCTGAACAGCAACAGCTACGCCACCGCCCAGGGCGGCGGCGGCGACGCGGCGCACCTCGCCTACGTCACCGACGTCATCAACCAGCACGGGGCCGAGGCGAAGTGGAAGGTGCTGGTGTACCACCACGCCATCTACTCGCCCGCCGACCACGCCAAGGACGGCGACAACAAGGTCCGCCGGGTCGACTTCCCGACGGCGTTCTCCAACCTCGGCGTCGACCTGGTGCTGCAGGGCCACGACCACAGCTACTCCCGCAGCTACCTCATCAAGAACGGCCAGAAGGCCGACGCGAACGAGCAGCCGGGCGCGCCGGACGTGTACCCGGGCCCCGGTGGCGTGCTCTACGTGACCGGCAACTCGGCCTCGGGCTCGAAGTACTACGACATCACCACGCCGGACAACAGCGGCACCAGCGGCGCCGGCAACGGGGCCGACCCGCTGAACCCGAGCAACTACTGGTACAACTCGGTCCAGAACCAGGAGCACGTGCGCTCCTACGTCAAGGTCGAGGTCCGCAACGACCGCCTGGTCGTGCAGAACCTCCGCAGCGGCACCTGCGCCGCCCCGAACGCGGCCGTCGAGCTCCGCAAGGTCGCGTGGTGCAACAACACCGCCGCCGACCAGCCGGTCGGCTCGGTCGTCGACAAGGTGACGGTGCACCCGTACCAGGGCGACGGCCAGCAGGTCCAGGTCAACGTCCCCACCGGCGCGCCCGGCGAGTTCGGCTGGACCATCGACGGCTACAACGGCCTGGTGGACCTGGGCACCGCGCAGGACCGCAACGGCGACTACTTCCAGGCGTCGGGGCACATCAACCCGATCGTGGTCAGCGACAGCCGGCGCTCGCTGGCGCCGTGGTCGATCTCGGCCAGCGTGAGCGACTTCCGCGATGGCGGCAAGACGTTCTCGGGCGCCTACCTCGGCTGGACCCCGAAGATCCTCGCCCCGGGCGTGGGCGCGCAGGCCAGCGGGCCGGTGGCCTCGGCCTGGGACGACCAGGGCGGCGGCCTGGCCGTCTCCCGCGGCCTCGGCTGGGCCAACCAGGGTCACCCGAAGGGCACCGCCCAGCTCGGGGCCGACCTGGACCTGAAGATCCCGGGCACCGCCGAGAAGGGCGACTACCGGGCCACGCTCACGATCACCGCGCTGAGCAGCTGAGCGCGTAGCTCGAAGCCGGCGGGGCGGCGCCGCGAGGCCCGCCCCGCCGGTGTTCCATCTCCCGCGGAAGGACCCCCTCATGAAGCTCTGGAAATCCGCCGCCGTGGCGGTGCTGGCCGCCCTGGCGATCGCCGGCCCGGCCGGCCCCGCGCTCGCCGAGGACGGCGACGTGGCCTGGACCGTCCGGACGGCCTCCAACAGCTACGGCGCCGACCGTTCGAGCTTCAGCTACGCGGTCAACCCCGGCGGCCAGGTGAAGGACGCCATGGTGGTGGCCAACCGCGGCAAGGCCCCGCTCAGCCTGGCCGTCTACGCCGGCGACGGCTACACCACCGGTGCCGGCCAGCTCGACCTGCTGACCAAGGACAAGCGGTCCGTCGGCATCGGCGCCTGGCTGCGCCCCGACGCCGCCACCGTCGCGATCCAGCCGGGCCAGACCGCCGAGGTGCCCTTCACGCTGAGCATCCCGGCCAACGCCACGCCCGGCGACTACGCCGGCGGCGTCGTCACCTCGCTGACCCAGCCCGACGCCGCGCAGAGCATCAACGTGGAGCGGCGCCTCGGCATCAAGATCAAGCTGCGGGTCGGCGGCGACCTGAAGCCGGGCCTCGCGGTCGAGGGCCTGCAGGTGACCTACGACGGCGGCGACGCGCACGTCAGCTACACCATCCACAACACCGGCAATGCCATCGTCTCGGCCGAGCAGGCGGTCTCGGTCGCCGGCCCGTTCGGCTGGCTGCGCCGCGACGCCGGCAAGATCGCGGCCCCGCCGGAGCTGCTGCCCGGCGAGTCGTGGAAGGTGTCCGTGCCGGTGCGCGACGTGCCGCGGGCCTTCCGCCTCACCGCGACCGCCACCGTGACCCCCCGCCTGACCGACGCCTCCGGCTCCACCACCTCGCTGCCGGCGGTCTCGGCCGAGGCCACGGGCTGGGCCGTGCCGTGGACGGTGCTCATCCTCGTCATCGTGGTGGCCGGCCTGCTCGTCGGCGGCGTGTTCCTGCTGCGCCGGGCCCGCGCGCGGGGCAAGGCCCGCGTGGACGCCCGCGTGGCCGCCGCCGTCGAGAAGGCCCTCGCCGGGAAGTCGTGACGCGCCCACTGCGGCGA
>NZ_JBFAZW010000143.1:0-22549 GCF_040682015.1 Dactylosporangium sp. NPDC051485 | reverse complement strand
GCCCGCCCAGCGCGTCGGCAAGGCGGCCGGCGAGCAGCCCGACGTCGCGGGCCGCGAGCCAGTCCAGCTCCTCCTCCCGGCGCAGCAGCTGCAGCGCCAGGGTTGCCAGCCCGGCCTCCCGCAGGCGACCGGCGATCCAGCGGCACCGGGGCCCCAGCCCGGCGCCGCGGCTGGTGTACGCCAGCACGACGGTTCCCGCGGCGCCGGGCGGCACGGCGAGGCGGCCGTCGTCCTCCGGCGGATCTGCCGCCCGGACGCCGCCGGGTGTCCCGCCCGGGCCCTCCAGCATGTGCACCACCTCGTCGTCGGGCACCGGCCGGAAGTCGGCGTACCGGCCGCCGGCCGCGTCCCGGTCCGTGACCGTGTCCAGATGGACCACCCGGTCGGCCACGGCCGGCAGCCCGGCCAGTCCCCGCCCGGCGGCCACCGGCACGGCCACGGTCACGTGGGCGGCGCCCGCCACCCGCGCGGCCCGGCTCGCCGCCCGCGCCGTCGCGCCCGTCACGATCGCGTCGTCCACGACGATCACGCGGCGGCCGCGAAGGTCGAACGCCGGCCGCACGGCGAACAGGTGCCGGGCCCGATCGGCGGCCTCGGCCCGTGCGCGGTCCACCTCGGCCGCCAGCTCGTCGGGGCCGGTCCCCGACGCGCGCAGCATGTCCGGGTTGACGGCGAGGGCGCCGCCGGGCCCGACCGCGGCCATGGTCAGCTCGGGCTGGAACGGCACCCCGAGCCGCTGCACGACCAGCGGCTCCAGCGGTGCGCGGAGCCCGGCGGCCACCTCGACCGCGACCGGCACGCCGCCGCCGGGCACGCCCAGGACGACCGAGCCGGCCTGCTCGCGCCCGAGCCGCTCCGCCAGGTGACGGCCCGCCTCGGCGCGGTCGGCGAACTGCATGACTGCTCCTAACTCCCCTCCCCGGCCACCTACCCGTCACGCTCATACCCGGCCCGCACGCTGCCGCGCGGCCGGTCCGGGTGAGATGGGTGAGCATGCACCAACGCACCCCGCCCCCGCGCCGGGCGCAGGTCCGACGGCCGGGCCCGATTGGCCGGGCGCCCGGGCGAGGCTCGCAGGTGCCCACGCCGGGCGCAGGTCCGACGGCCCGGCACGATGGGCCGGTCGGCCCTGTCCGGACGCGCCCCGGAGCGTTGAGCTGAAAGCACACGCACCCGCCCTACGGAACCGGGAGACGCGACATGATCACCACATTCGACCTGCTGGCCGCGCATCCGTTCCTGACCGGGCTCCCCGCCGACCAGGTCGAGCGGCTCGCTCGCTGGGCGCGGCGGGCACCGTTCCGGGCCGGCACGAGGATCTTCGAGGAGAACGGACGCGCCCAGCGCTGCTGGTTCATCCGCGACGGCTCCGTCGAGCTGCGCACCCGGGTTCCCGGCCGCGGCGAGGTGGTCGTGGAGACGCTCGGACCGGGCAGCGTGCTCGGCTGGTCCTGGCTCTTTCCGCCGTACCGCTGGCATTTCGCCGCCGTGGCGGTGGGCCCGGTGCTCAGCATCGCGCTCGACGGGGCGGGCGTGCGCGCGCTGTGCCGGGACGATCCAGCGCTCGGCTACGAGCTCACCACGCGCTTCATGGCCGTCGTCGTCGCACGGATGCAGGCCACCCGGCTGCGCCTGCTCGACCTGCACGAGGCATCCGCCGAAGGCGACCTGCACCAGGCATCCGCCGAAGGCGACCTGCACCAGGCATCCGCCGAAGGTCTCGGGGCTTAGGCCCTCGCCAATGCGCGACCCCACCGGGCACGGTGGAGAGTGATCGGCCGCGACAACAGGAGGTGCGGCCATGACAACCTCGACGACATCGAGGACCTGGAGCCCCGAGGCGTTCGCCGCCGCGGTCGGCTACGCCGTGTGGGCACCCTCGATCCACAACAGCCAGCCGTGGCGCTTCCGGTGTACCGAAGACGGCGCGGACGTCCTGCTGGACGAGCACCGCCGGCTGGCGGCCTGCGACCCGGACGGCCGGATGGCCCGCATCTCATGCGGCGCGGCCGCGTACAACCTCCGGCTGGCCCTGGCCGCCGGCGGCCGGCCGGCCCGCTACCGGCTGGAGTCCGGCAGCACCCTGCTGCACCTGTGGCCGGGCCCGCAGCGCCCGCCCACGCCGCTGGAGCGGCGGCTGCACCAGCAGATCCCGCGCCGCCACACCAACCGGGGCCCGTTCGCCGACTCCCCCGTCGACGCGAGCGCGCCGCGGGTGCTGGCCGAGGCCGCCCGGCGCGAGGGCGGCCAGCTCGACTTCGTGACGGGCGAGGCGGCGCTCGCGACGCTGGCCGCGCTCATCCGCACCGCGGAAGCCCGGCAGCTGGCCGATCCGGCGTACGCCGCGGAACTGCGCGCGCGGAGCACCGGGGCCGACCACAGCGTCGAGGGGATCGGGCCGAGCGCCGCCGGCGCCGCGCCCCACCCGGGCGAGGTGCTCACCCGGCGCGACTTCGGCGGAGCCGGCCACGACACGACCCGGGACGTGTCGCGCCACCCCGTGGTGGCGGTGCTCGGCGTGCTGGGCGACGGCCCGGACGACGCGGTCCGCGCCGGCATGGCGCTGCAGTGCGTGCTGCTCACCGCCGCGGATCTCGGCCTGGCCACCGCGATGTACTCCCAGCCGGTCGAGGTGCCGGCCATCCGTGACCGGCTCCGGCGCGCCGTCAACCCGATCCCCGACCCGCAGCTCGTCCTGCGCTTCGGGTACGCGCCGACCACCTGCTACACGAACCGGCGGCCGGTCGCTGACGTCCTCGGAGCGTGACGGCGAGGCAGCCGCGGCGGTGCCACCGTGAAGCGTGTACGACCCGCAATCGCTGAGGGAGGGTGTCATGGACAACAACCAGCGTCCGGTCCTCGTGGGCGTCGACGACTCGTTGGCCGCCTTCGGAGCAGTCCGCTGGGCCGCGGACGAGGCCATCCGGCTCGGCCGGCCGTTGCAGGTCATCCACGCGGTCGAGGCCGCCGCGGCGGAGCCGGGCGACCTGCACGCGCAACGTCTCGCGCTCGACGCCGCGGCCGAGGCCCGGCTCTGGCAGCCGGGGCTGCGGGTCGCCGCCGCCACCCGGTGGGGCGACGCGGCACAGGTGCTGGCGGAGCAGGCCCGCCACGCCGCGCTCATCGTCGTCGGCGGGCGCAGCGCCACCCGGCTGCCGTCGCTGCTGGGCTCGGTCGGCACCCACCTGGCCGCGCACGCCGCGTGCCCGGTGCTCGTCATCCACCACGCGGAACGCTGGACGGGCCCCGAGTCCGTGCTGCCGACGCACGGCCCGATCGTGGTCGGCACCGATGGCTCGGTCCCGGCCGAGCACGCCCTGCAGCTGGCGTTGCAGGAGGCCGTGGCGCGGCACCTCCCGGTGCGGGCGGTCCGCGCGTGGCACCACTCGGAGCACTGGTTCACCCACACCGCCGCGGGCCGCGGCACCGGGGCCGTCCTGGACGAGCTCACCGCCGGGCTCGAGCCCTGGCGGGGGAAGTTCCCGGAGTTGGAGATGGAGGCGCGCGCCGTCGACGGCAAGCCGGACGAGGTGCTGCTGGCCGAGGCGCGCGACGCCGTGATGGTGGTGGTCGGGGCCCGCGGCCGGGGCGGCGCCCCCGACCTGCACCACGGAGGAACGGCCTGGCAGGTCCTGCAGCACGCGGACGGCCCGGTACTGGTCGCCCGGCCGGATTGACCCCGATCACCGGCGTTCACCGCATGACGTACGGCGGCCCGTGACCCGACTACGCCGCGGCGGAGTGGGCAGAACACGCGACGGCCCTACGACACGGAGGGGGAGATCGCCATGCCGGCGAACGCACCCGGCCGGACCACGACGTTTCACATCGGACCGGCCTCCCAGGAGCTCACCCGGGCGGCGCTGGCCGCCGTCCAGGCGCCGTCCATCCTCAACACCCAGCCGTGGCGCTGGCGCATCACCCACGACGCCGCACTGCTGTACGCCGACCAGCGGCGCCGGCTGCCGATCCTGGACCCCACCGGCCGGCTGCTGGTGCTCAGCTGCGGCACGGCCCTGCACCACGCCTGCGTCACGCTCGCGGCCGACGGGGCCGACTTCGAGGTGGAGCCGATGCCGGACGACGGCGACCCCGACCTGCTCGCCGTCGTACGGCACCGCGGCGTGGCCGAACCCTCGGCCCGGGCCCAGCGGCAGCGTCGCGCCATCCGGGTCCGCCGCAGCGACCGGCGCCCGTTCGCCACCCGGCCCGTGCCGCAGGAGTCGCTCGACCGGCTGTGCCGGGCCGCCCAGCGCACGGACGCACGCCTGCAGATGACCTGGTCCCGCGACCTCGCCGACCTCGCGGTGGCCGCCGGCCAGGCGACCGACGTGTTGCTCGGCGACCCGCAGTACCGCGCCGAGCTCGCCGCGTGGATTCGCCAGCCGGGCGAGGGCCACGACGGCGTGCCCGTCGACACGCTCGCGCCGCTGGGCGCCCGCCCGGTGCCGATCCGCGACTTCACCGCCGTCGGCGTCGGCGCGAACGTCGTCAGCCGGGTCGACATCTGCGACCCGGAGGCCCGCTACGGCATCGTGGTCACCGACGGCGACGGCCCGCACGACTGGCTCACCGCCGGCGTCGCCCTCTCCGCGGTCCTGCTCACCGCGACCGCCGAGCACCTGGCCACCTCGCCGATGAGCGACCTGGTGGAGAACGAGGTCGCCCGCCGGACCCTGCGGCGGATGCTCGGCGGCGTCGGTTATCCCGCGATCGGCGTGCGGATCGGCGTGCCGGCCACCAGCACGCCGCCGCCCCGGGCACCACGCCGGCCCGCCGCGGAGGTCATCGAGGTGGTCGCCGACGAGGCCGGCCCGCCGCAGTCACAGCCGCCCGAGGGTGCCTGACGCCTGGTCAGTGCGGGTCGCCGGGGCCGGGCCGGTGCAGGGCCGAGCGCTCCATGGCCCGCGTCACGTCGGCCGGGCCGAGGACGCCGACGAGGGCCCCGTGGTCGACGACGAGCGCGGTGCCGGACCGCAGGACCGTGGCCGCGACGTCGGCGAGCGGCTCGGACGCCTCGATCACCGGCAGCGCGGCCGGCGGCGTCGCGACCCGGGACACCGGCGTGGCGATCCGCTCGGCCTCGGGCACGCGGGCGAGTTCCCGCAGCCGCACCAGGCCGGCCGGACGCCCGTCGCCGGTGCGCAGCGCGACGATGCCGCCGTCCGGGGCCGCGTCGACGTCGGCCACGACCTGCGCCACGCTGCGGTCCGGATCGGCATAGGTGGGCGAGGCGTTCATGACGGCGGACACGGGAACCGCACCCAGCTCGGCCCGGTATCTGGCCGTGTTCGCCTCGGAGCTCGCGGCTGACATGAGGAACCAGCCGATGAGGGCGAGCCAGAGACCGCCGAGCAGGCCGCCGAGCGCCAGCTGCGCCACGCCGAGGACGATCAGCCCCACGCCCAGGGCGCGTCCGGCACGGGCCGCGGCGACGGCGGCCCAGTTCCGGTCGCCCCGCCAGCGCCACAGGGCCGCGCGCAGCACCCGGCCGCCGTCCAGCGGCGCGCCCGGCAGCAGGTTGAACGCCGCCAGCAGCAGATTGATCCCGGCCAGCCAGGAGCAGACGGCCACGACGCCGGCCGGCGCGCGGGCCGCGGTGAGGCCCGCGGTGAGCCCGCCGAACCCGAAGGCGAGCACCGCGCTGGCCACGGGCCCGGCGCCGGCGATCAGCAGATCGGCCCGGGCGCTCGGCGGTTCCTGGCCGAGCTCGGCGGCGCCGCCGAGCAGCCACAGCGTCACCTGCTCGACCCGGACCCCGTACGCGCGGGCGACCAGCGCGTGGGCCATTTCGTGGACCAGCAGCGACAGCAGCAGGACGACCGCCCCCGCCGCGCCGAGCAGCCACGCCACCACGCCGGACACCGCCGGAGCGGACCTGGGGATGACCGTGATCGCGAGCCCCTGCGCCAGCAGGAACATGATGAGCAGCACCGACCAGTTCACACCGACGCGGATACCGGCGATGGTGCCCAGTCGAAGGCTCTGGTGCACTGCCCCTCCTCGATCGACCGTCCGCCCGGCGGGGAGTCGCCGGCGGCTGCGGGACCGCACTAGGACCGCTACCCGCCGCGGCCCGGCGAAATCACGCCCGCTGCCACACCTGGGCCCGGCCGCGGCGGCGGCCACGGAGATACGGTGACGGTGACGGGCGCACGCGTCCGGCGTGCCCCTCCTGAGGAGGTCGACATGATCGGAACGATCCTGTGGGCAATCATCGGCGGCGCCGTGATCGGGGTCCTGGCGCGGCTCATCCTGCCCGGACGGCAGAACATCTCGGTGGTCGCCACCGTCGTCGTCGGCATCATCGCCGCCTTCATCGGGGGTCTCATCGCCACGTGGCTCGGGGTCGGCCGGACCAACGGGGTCGATTGGATCCGGCACGCCATCCAGATCGTTCTGGCGATCATCGGCGTGTACATCACGGCCCGGTTGACCGGCGGTCACGGCCGGTCCACCACGGCACGGTAGCGCCGCCCGGCTGCGGGTGAGGGGCGGGTTGCGGAGGGCCTGCCCCCGGCATCCACCCGGCGGTGTGGTTTCGCCGCCGTACCGCAGGACAGACCACCCCTGCACACGCGCCGGCCCCGGGGCCGGCCTTCACTGCAGGGGTGCCGATGAAAGTCTTCCATGCGCAGTCCGGCGTGCCGGGTTCACCGCGCTGCTATCACGGCCCGGTCTGGATCGACCGCGACGTCGGGGACCTGGAGCCGGGCCGGCTGATGACGTTCGGCGCGCACTTCAGCCCGGGCTCCCGCACGGCGTGGCACCGATGCCGCTACGAGCAGGTGATCCGCGTGCTGCACGGCGTGGGCCGGGCGCAGCGGCGCGGCGGACGGGTGCAGGAGATCCGCGCCGACGACGTGATCGTGGTCCCGGCCGGCGAGTGGCACTGGCACGGCGCCTCGCCGCACGCCGCGCTGCTGGTCCACTCGGTCCGCGAGGCCGGCTCGCCCGGCCCGAACACGGAGTGGGGCCCGCACGTGACCGACGCCGAGTACCTCCTGCCGGCACTGAGCGCGCTGCTGCCCCGCCAGGGCGGCGACCGTATCCCCAATCGCGAGGCTTCCTGGTAGCGCCGTCACTCACGTCGCGCGCTGCCGCGCGCCGCTGCGCCGGCGGTCCACCTTCCGGCCGGAGCGGCGCCGGGTGGCCCGCCGCACCGGACGCTCGAGCGTGCGTGACGGCGACGGCGCGGCTCGTGCGGGGACCGGCTCGGGCTGCGGACCGATTCCGTGCCAGACCAGGCCGGGCGGGGTGAAACCACCGACCACCATCTGGCGCAGGGCGCGCTCCTCGCCGATGCAGGCGTCCTCGACGTAGTCCATCCCGGCCGCCTCGGCGAGCCGGCGTGCCTGCGGGCTGACGATGCCCCGCTGCAGCCAGACGGCCCCGGCCCCGATCGCCGCCGCCGCCCGCACGAGCTCCGGCGCCTCGACGGCCGGCCGGAACACGCTGACGATGTCCACGGCGCACGGAACGTCGGCGAGGTGGCCGTAGGCGTGCTCGCCGAACAGCCGAACCGCGTGCGGGTTGACCGGGATGATCCGCCATCCCTGCTCCTGCAGCATCTTCGGCACCCAGTGCGCGGGTTCCAGCGGGTCCCGGGACGCTTCGACGACCGCGATCGTCCGCGCGTCCGCCAGGATCTGTCGTGCGGTGCGCATCGGACTCATCTCCTTCAGCTCGGACGTCCTGCTGCTCGCACCGCCGCCACCGCGACGGCTGCCGGTACGCCGGACGTCTACCCCCGCGAAACACCCGGTAACGCCGCGGCCCGCGCCGGAATCGGCGGGTAAGGCGGCCACGGCCGGGGTAGGCGGCACTCGGCCGCGGCGACGTCGCGGGCAACGACAGCGCACATCCGGGGGCGGACACCATGCGTGAGGACACCGCTCGGCCGACGCGGACGGCCGCGCTGCACCTGGCCGCCGACGAGGCCAGGCGCGCGCCGTCGATCCTCAACACCCAGCCCTGGCGGTGGCAGGTCCACGACGACGCGCTCGACCTGCACGCGGATCCCGCCCGGCAGCTCGGCGCGGTCGACCCGCAGGGTCGCCTGCTGACCGTCAGCTGTGGCGCGGCCCTGCACCACGCCCGGGTGGCGCTGGCGGCCGCCGGGTACGAACCCGTGGTGGAGCGCCGGCCCGACCCGGCCAGCCCGTCCCTGCTCGCCCGGGTGCGGGCCGGCCTGCCGCGGCCGGCGGGCGAGGACGACCGGATCACCTACGAGGCCATGCTGCGGCGGCGCACCGATCGGCGCCGGTTCGGCTCCCCCGTGCCCGTGGCCGCCGAGGTCCTGTCGGCACTGCGGGCGGCGGCGGAGGCCGAGCACGCCCGCCTGCACCGCCTGCGCCCCGGCGAGGTCGAGTACCTCGGCTACGCCGCCCAGGGCGCACACGTCCTCGACGCCAAGGACGAGGGCCGCGTCGCCGAGCAGCGGGCGTGGACACACCGCGGGCCGGACAGCGCGGACGGTATGGCGGGCGACGCCGTCCCGGCGCCCGACGACCGGCCCGTGCCCTTGCGCGACTTCGCCCTCGGCGGCGAGGCGACCCTCGACCCCGGCCCGGGGGACGAGGGCAACGTCGAGTACCTCGCCGTGGTCACGGACGACGACGGGGCCGGGGACTGGCTCGCCGCGGGCGAGGCGACCAGCGCGGTCTGGCTTGCTGCCGTCGCCCACGGGCTGGCCGCGTCGCCGCTGAGCGACGTCGTCGAGATCCCGGGCGCGCGGGCGCTGCTCGGCAGCCTCGTACAGCCGGCCGGTCACCCGCAGCTCGTGCTGCGGGTCGGCGTCGACCCCGACCCGGTGCCGCCGCCGGCGAGCCCGCGCCGCCCGGCGAGCGACGTCATCGACGGCGGCGACGCTACCCGCTGAGGTACAGGCGGCGACGCTACCCGCTGAGGTACACCGGACGGTGGGAGCGCGCCTCGATGTCGGCCGACGCCGTCGCCAGGAGCTGATGACCGAGATCCGACAACGCCCGCGCCACCGCGAGCTCGTCTCCGATCACCGGGACGTCCTGGTCCGACGGGTTCAGCCGTGCCTCACCGGTGCCGACGAGGTGGCCGCCGCCCTCGGTGATCAGGCGGGCTTCCGCGTGTGTCCGACCGTCACGTTCGCCGATGAACAGGTCGACGCTCCAACGCTTGGACGCGATCATGGCCCCTCCTTCAGTCGTCGCTGCGGATGTGCCTTCAGTCGCTGCGGGAGCGGGCGTGCCCGGACCCGCGGCACAAGCCTGAACCTACGCCCGGGGCCGCACGCGCCGGGGTGAGCGATCGGGGCATCGTGACGGCGCGGCGCTCACCGCCGGCCGGCCGCCACCGTGCGCTTCGCGGCGATGCAGGCGCGCAGCCGGTCCAGCGGCCAGGTGTTGACCACGTCGTCGGCGGTGAGCCAGCCGCGCTGGGCGGTGCCGATGCCGTACCGCAGGTGGTCCAGGTGCACGGTGGCGTGCGCGTCGGTGTCGATCGCGAACCGGACCCCGTGGCGCTTCGCGCGCAGGATCAGCTCGTCGGGGAGGTCGAGCCGGTCGGGGAAGCTGTTGATCTCCAGGACGGTGCCGGTGCGGGCGGCGGCGGCGAACACCGCGTCGAAGTCCGCGTCCAGCGGCGGCCGCTTGCCGATCAGCCGGGTGCTCGGATGGCCGAGCACCGTCACGTACGGGTTCTCGCAGGCCCGCACGAGCCGGCGGGTCAGTTCCCCGGCCGGCTGGGCGAAGTGCGAGTGCACCGACGCGACGCACAGGTCGAACCCGGCCAGGAACTCGTCCGGCCAGTCCAGTTCGCCGTCCGGGCCGATGTTGAGCTCGCTGCCGTGCAGCAGCACCGGCCCGCCGGTGGCCGCCAGCTCGCGCACGGCCCGGCGCTGGGCGAGCACCTTCTCGTCGGTCATGCGCTGCATCGGCATGTCCTTGGCGTGGTCGGTGACCGCGTAGTACTCGTAGCCGCGGCGCCGGGCCGCCGCCACCATGTCGGCCAGCGGCGCGACGCCATCGGTGAGGTCGGTGTGCGTGTGCAGGTCGCCGCGGATGTCCGCCTCGGTCACCAGCGCGGGCAGCGAACTGTCCCGGGCCGCCTCCACCTCGCCCCGGTCCTCGCGCAGGGGCGGCGGCACCCATTGCAGGCCGAGCCGCCCGTACACCTCCTCCTCGGTCTGCGACGCCACAAGGCTGCCGTCCTCGACGCGGAAAAGCCCGTACTCGGAAAGCTTGAACCCGGCGCGGACGGCGATCTCACGCACGCGCACGTTGTGCGGCTTGGAGCCGGTGAAGTACTGCAGGGCCGCGCCCCACGAGGCGAGCGGGACCACCCGGAGGTCGACCTGCAGATCGTTGCGCAGCCGGACCGACGACTTCGTCGGGCCCTTGGCGAGCACGTCGGCAACCATCGGCAGCCGGGTGAACGCGTCCATCAGCGGACCGCCGTCCGCGGCGGCGACGAGGACGTCGACGTCACCGACGGTCTCCCGGAACCGGCGCAACGAGCCGGCCCAGGTGCACCGCAGACATCCCGGCACGCCCCGCAGCGCCGCCACGATCTCTTCCGCGGCCGCCGTGGCCACGGACAGCAGCACCCGGCCGTGACTGCGCTCGAGCACCTCGATGCCGTGCAGGATGTTCTCGGCGGTCCGCGCCCCGAAGCCCCGGTGCCCGGACAGCTTGCCGGCGACGATCGCGTCCCGCAGCTCGTCGATGGAGACGACGCCGAGCTCCTCGTGCAGCTGCGCGGCCCGCTTCGGACCCAGCGTGGGAATCCGCATGAGCTCCAGCACGCCGCCGGGCACCCGCGAGCGCAGGGTGTCCACCGCGGCGATGCGGCCGGTGTGCAGGTACTCGGCGATCTTTTCGGCGATCGAGGCGCCGACGCCCGGGATCTGCCGCAGCCCGTCGGCGTCCGCGGCGGCCAGGTCCCCCGGGTGCCCGGCGACCGCCCGGGCCGCCTTCTCGTACACCCGGCTCTTGAACTGCTCGCCGCCGGTGACGGTGAGCAGATCGGCGTACTCCTGCACCAGTGCCGCGACGGCGTCGTTGGACCGCGCCATGCCGCCGAGTCTAGGCGCTGCACCGTCCGGGCGGCCGCGATCGGCGCGGGACCGCGGCGGCCGCACCCGGCATACCCACCGCCACCGCGGGGTAGCCCTGGGAACCTCGGCAGGAGTGCCGGAGGGAGGAACCGTGAGCAGCGAACGGGTCATCGTCGCCGGCGTCGACGGCTCGCCGGAGAGCCTCGCCGCGGTGCAGTGGGCCGCCCAGGACGCCGCGCGCCGCGGGTGCGCACTGCGCATCGTGCACGCGTTCGTCTGGCCGGCGCTGTACGCCCCGGTCATGGTCGCCGTGCCGGACGAGCCGGGCTGGCGGCGGGCTGCCGAGGAGATGGTCGCCGAGGCCGCGGCGGGCGCCGTCGCGGTCGCGCCGGGGCTGGAGGTGAGCACGGACGTGCAGGTGCAGCCGCCCGCGGCGGCGCTGGTCGCCGCGTCCGAGCGGGCCTGCACCGTCGTGGTGGGCAACCGCGGCCTGGGCGGCTTCACGGGCCTGCTGCTGGGCTCCGTCGGCGTCCAGCTGGCCGCGCACGCCGCGTGCCCCGTCGTCATCTTCCGGCGCGCGGACCGGCCGGCCGGGCACGAGGCGGGCCGCGTCGTCGTCGGCGTCGACGACCCGCACGAGGCCACACATGCCCTGCGGTTCGCGTTCGAGCAGGCGTCGTACCGTGGCGCCGGGCTGACCGCCGTCCACGCCTACCAGTGGCCGGCCGTCATCGGGCCGATCGACGTGCTGCCGCTCGCCTACGACCCGGACGACCTGCGCGCCGAGGAGCGGCGGACGCTGGTCAGGTCGATGTCGGAGTGGGCCGGGAAGTACCCCGGCGTCGACCTGCGGCACACTGTGGTGCAGGGCCGGGCGGGCGCGGTGCTGACCGAGCTGTCCGCGGGCGCGCAGCTGCTGGTGGTGGGCTCGCGCGGCCGGGGCGGCTTCACCGGCCTGCTGCTGGGCTCGGTGAGCCAGGCCGTCATCCACCACGCCGGGTGCCCCGTGGCCGTGGTCCGGTAGCCCGCGGGAGGTCACGTGAACGGCACGGATCGGCCGGTGGTCGTCGGCGTCGACGGCTCGCCGGCGGGCCTGGGCGCGGTGCGCTGGGCCGCGGACGAGGCGGCGCTGTTCGACCGGCCGCTGGAAATCGTCCACGCGCTCACCCTCACCGGCGAGGACGAACCGGCAGCCGACGACTACGGCGTGGCCGGGCCGGCCGCTGACCGGGCCCGGGCCTGGCAGCCGGAGCTGCGGGTCGCCACCCGCACGGGGCCGGGCGACGCCGCCCGGCTGCTCATGGAGCGGTCCCGCCACGCGAGCCTGCTCGTGGTGGGCAGCCGCCGGTCGGACGAGTTCCCGGCCGTGCCGGTGAGCTTCCTCGGCGTCCAGCTGGCGGCCCATGCGCACTGCCCGGTGCTCGTGGTGCACGACTCGCAGCACTGGGCCGGCCCGGGCGCCATGCTGCCGCAGCATCGGCCGGTGCTGCTCGGCACCGACGGTTCGGACCGCGCGCAGCCGGCCGTGGCGCTCGCCTTCGCCGAGGCGGCCGCCCGCCGCGCCGGCCTCATCGCGGTCCGGGCCTGGCAGGAGCCGCCCCGGTACCGCGGCCGCATCGAAGCCTTCGACCGGCTCGCCGCCGACGTCGAGGGTTCGCTCGCCGCGGAGCTGGGGCCATGGCGGGCCAGGTACCCGAGCGTCGCGGTCGAGCAGCGCACGGTCCGCGGCGCACCGGCACCGGCCCTCCTGGCCGAGGCCGGCCACGCGCTCATGCTCGTCCTCGCCGCTCGCGGCGCGGGCGGCTTCGACGGCCTGCGCCTGGGGTCGACGGCCCAGCAGGTCCTCGACCACGCCTCCGTGCCGGTGCTGGTGGCACGGTCCTGAGGTCAGGCGCGGTTCATCGGGAGCTGAGCCTGCAGGCGGGTGCCCCGGCCGGGCGGGCTGTCGACGGTCAGGACGCCGCCGAGCGCCTCGACGCGGTCGGCCAGCCCGGTGAGGCCCGTGCCACGCTTGGGGTCCGCTCCCCCGACGCCGTCGTCGTGCACCGTCAGCTGCAGGTAGCCGCGCTGGACCCGCGCGCCGACCTGCACGACGGTGGCCTGCGCGTACTTGGTGACGTTCGTCAGCGCCTCCGCCGCCACGTAGTAGGCCGCAACCTCGACCGATTCCGGCGCCCTCCCGTCCAGCTGCACGTCGAGCTCGACCGGGGTGTCGCAGCGGCGGGCCAGCGTGCGCAGTGCGGGTTTCAGGCCGCCCTCGGTCAGCATGGCCGGGTGCACGCCGCGCGAGAGTTCGCGCACCTCGTTGACCGCGTCGCCCAGCCCGGTCACGACGGTGGACAGCTGCTGGCGCAGACCGGTCATGCCCGACGGTACATCCGCCTCCGCCCGGCGGACGTCCAGCGCTATCGCGATGAGTCGCTGCTGGATGCCGTCGTGCAGATCGCGCTCGAGCCGCCGGCGGCTGCGGTCGCTGGCGATCACGAGCCGCGCCCTCGACCCGGCGAGCTTCGCCGCCTGCGCCAGCCCGATCGCCTGGCGGGTGATCAGCAGCGCGATCACCAGGGTCTCGGCCACGATAGCGACGGCGTCGAGGGGGGCACCCTGCATCTGCTGCACGATCGAGAGCACGACCACGCCGGCGACCGGGACGTACGGCAGCAGCAGACGGCCCCATCGGACGTCCGGGTGCGCCTCCCAGTCCGAGCTCGGCCCGGGCGGGGTCAGCGCCGCGAGCGCGACGCACGAGAGCCCGATGACGAACCCGGCATCGGCCAGCGTCGGCATGCCCTTCGCGCCCGCGGACACCCGGTAGGCGAAGACGCTGTCCGAAACGGACAGGCTGAACAGTCCGACACCCAGGATGAGCAGTTGCAGCCGGTGCGCCGACGAGGTCATGCCGATGAGCAGCACGATGATGACGGTCAGCAGCAGGTCGGTGACCGGGTAGGCGATCGCGATCGAGTAGGCGAGCCGGGAGCTGGCGCCGGCCCGGATCACCGGCCCGAGCACGGTGACCCAGCTCAGCACGAACAGCGAGCCCGTGACGATGAACCCGTCGAGGGCCGTCGTCGCCAGCCGGGAGCCGAGGCGCCACTGGGCGCTCGGCGCGGGCCGGCCGGCGGCCAGCGCGATGATCGCCACGAGCGCGCACACCGGCAGCAGCAGATACGCGGCATCGGCCGCCGAGGGGGGCGGCAGCACGGCCCCGCCGAGCAGGTGGTAGATCGACCATTGGAGCTGCCCGATCGCCCAGCCGCACGTTCCGGCACCCATCCACAGCCGCCACCGCCGCTGCGCGCCGGTGTTGCGGACGGCGGTGGTCCAGCAGGCGGCGGTCGCGGTGAGCGCGGCACAGAGCTGGCTGACGTCAACGACGAGCAGCGACCAGCGCATGCTCAGCAGCCCCGAGCACGCCACCCCGAAGACGACCGCCAACGACGTGGCGAGCGCAAGCATGGCCAGCCACGACCGGTCCGCCAAACGGGCCGCCACCGCCCGCACAGGACCACAACCACACGCACGCTACAATACCTTGATCAACTGGCCTTCCGGGTCGCCCCCGAGCCCCGGAATCATGTTCCGCCATCACCCGCGCCGGCCGGGCGGATGGCCCCCGGACCGCCCGCCGTCGACCACCGGTTCGGCGCGTTTGTTCTGCGGTGCGTGGGTAACGCGAGCCCGGAGCACGAGCGCTGCTGGCGAACGGATGGAGCACGTGGATCTGTGCATCATGGCGGAGCGGCGCGGCGGCGAGATGGTTGTCCAGGTGCGTGGCGTCATCGACATCGCCTCCGCGCCGTACCTGCGCCACGAGATCCTGAAGCTGTCCGAGCGCACGCCGCCGCAATTCGTGATCAATGTCGCGGAGGTGCGGCTGATCGACGCCGCGGCGCTGCGGGTCCTGCTGCACCTCCAGCGGAGGTTCGAGCACCACGGCGGCGGCCTGCGGCTCGTCGCGCCCACGACCACCACGCAGACCGCCCTGCGGCTCACCGGGCTCGCCGGTCGGCTCACCGCCGATCTCGCCGACCGGCCCGTCCACCGCCGTTCCCGGCGGACCGACCCGCCGGGCGCTTCCTGAGACGCCACGTGCGGGGCGTGGCTCGCGCTCGCCGGGTGCCGGGCCGCGGTGATTCCGCCGGGGCGACGGGGGTAACGCTCAACGTGTGAACGGCATCGGGTTCCTGACGGTCGTCGTCTGTGCGGTGGCCGTCTCGGCGGTGGCCAATCGGCGCGGCTGGCCCGGTCCGCTCGTCGTGGTGGCGGTCGCCGCCGTGGTCTCGCTGGTGCCGGGCCTGCCACGGATGGAACTTCCGCCGCAGCTGATCCTGGCGGTCGTCCTGCCGCCCTTGCTGTACTCGGCGGCACTGGATCTGTCGTTCGTCAGCTTCCGCCGCGATCTGCTGCCGATCGCCGCGCTCGGCGTCGGCCTGGTCGTGTTCACCATGGTCGCGGTCGGGTTGGTCGCATGGTCGATCCTGCCCATGCTGACCCTCGCCGGCGCGTTCGTCCTCGGTGCGGTCCTCGCACCGTCCGATGCGGTCGCCGCGGTGACGCTGGGCCGCCGGTCCGGCGTGCCGAACCGCGTGACGACGATCCTGACCGGGGAGAGCCTCGTCAACGACGCCGTCGCGCTGGTCGCGTTCCAGCTAGCGGTCGCCGCGTACGCCGGCTATCGCCCGTTCATCGAGCAGCCGGTGCTGCTCGCCGTCTACACCACGTCGGCGGGAGTCGCGATCGGCCTCGCCGTCGCGGCGGTCGTGCACGTCATCCGGCCGCGGCTGCACGATCCTGCGCTGGAGACGGTGCTCGGCGCGGTGGTGCCGTTCGTCGCGTTCCTCGCCGCGGACGGGGTGCACGCCTCCGGGGTGCTGGCCGTCGTGGCGGCCGGGTTCTGGATCGGCCACCACAGCACCGACGCGGCCTTCGCCACCCGGCTGCAGAGCCGGCAGGTCTGGCGTACCGCGGATCTGGTCCTGGAGGCGTTCGTCTTCGCGTACATGGGCCTGCAGGTGCGCGTCATCCTGGAGGACGCGGCCGGCGACGGCGTCGGCCCGGGCCGGCTGGCCGCGACGATCGCGATCGTGCTGCTGGTCGTGGTCCTGGCTCGTCCGGTGTGGATCGCCGCGCTCAGGCTGATCATCAGACGGCGCACACCGTGGCAGGTCGGCGCGGTGCTGTCGTGGTCCGGGATGCGCGGCGTCGTCACCCTTGCCGCGGCCGCGGCCGTTCCCGCGGTCACGGTCACCGGCGCGCCGGTCCCGGACCGCAACCTGATCCAGGCCATCGCGCTGTCGGTCGCGGTCCTGACCATCCTGTTGCAAGGGGCCACCCTGCAGCCGCTGGTGCGCGCGCTGCACCTCAGCGACGCCGCCGAACGCCGCCGCGCCGACGCCGACCTGGTCCGGGCCCTGCAGGTGGCGCGGCGGGCCGCCCACGAGGTCACCGCCCGCGCCGCCACGTCCGGCAGCGGGCTCGAGGCCGCCACCATGGCGCTGATCGAGCGGCGGATCGCGCACGTGCTCACCGCGACCCCGCACCGCCTCGCCAACCTGTACGAGGCGCCGGGAACGTCGCGAGAGCCCACGCACGAGCTGGTCCAGCAGATCCTCGCCCACCAGCGGCAGGCCCTGATCCGGGAGCGGGACCTCGGCCGCCTCGACGACGAGGTGCTGCGCGCAGTGCTGCAGCAACTGGACTACGAGGAAGCGGCCGCCAGCACCGACCTGCGGACCCGGCTGTGACCGCCGCGCTCACCCGCCGCGCGGGTTTTCGCGTGCCCGGGTGGGTAGGCAGCGCTCGCCGCGTCGACGTCCGATCGGCACGGCAGCGGGAAGTTCCGAAGATGTTCGACACCGGGGCGGGCGGGGCCGAGGGGCGCCCCGCCCGCCGGAGCCCGGGCGGGTAGCCGCCAATCCGGCGGGCCGCTGTTCGCCATCGCCGGCGCCGCGCGAGCGGGCGGTCGCACCGCCGTGCCCGGACGAAGAGGTGGCCGAGATGTCGTCGTGGTCGATCGGCGTGCTGGTGCTCGCCGTGCTGTGGCTGGCGTGTGCCGTGGCGGCGCTGCGCATCGCGGTGCGGTTGACACGGCAGACCGAGCGTCACATGCGGCATGTCCACGGCGATGTACACGCCTCGGTCAGGCCGCGCCACGGCAGCCACGAACGGCCGCCCGGCGCCGTGCGGCACTGGGCGGCCTTGCCGAAGCGCCTCGTCCTGAAGGCGTGGCACAAGACGCGGACCCGAGGCCGTCGGGCCGATACCCGGCGTCCCGCGGGCCGCGCGGCCCGCCGCGGGTGAATGGCTGTTTCGCCCAGATGGGTGGGGGTAACTGGCCGGTTCTGCAAGCCTCACACGTCAGTTCTCCGCGCCGATCGTACTGCCGCCGCGGCGTCGCACGGGCCAGGTGCCGGTCGGCCATCACGCCGAGGGAGAGGCCATGAACTGCAAGACTCAGGTTGTCCTGGCGGCCGGCATCGGCTACCTGCTCGGCAGACAACACAAGCTTCGCTGGGGCCTGCTGCTGGCCGCGGCGGCCGCGTCCGGCCGGCTCAGCCGGCCCGGCTCCCTGCTGGACCATGGCGCGCGCGCCCTCAAGGCGACGCCGGAGCTGGGCAAGCTCGGCGAGATGGGTGCACCCCTGGTCGCCGCCACGAAGGACGCCGCGCGGGCCGCGGTGACCGGCCGGATCGACTCGATCAGCGACCGGCTGCGCGAGCGCACCGACACGCTGAAGGGGCGCAGCGCACCCGAGCCCGAGGAGGAGCCCGAGGAGGCACCGGCGCGTGGGAGGCGGCGCACCGGCACCCGTCGTCCGCGGCCGCGCGCGGAGCGCGAGGAGGAGCCGGAGGAGGACGAGTACGAGGACGAGGAAGCCGACGAGGACAAGCGCGACGAGGAGGACGAGGACGAGGACCTGGTGAGCGCGGGCAGGCGGCGCGGTGGCCGGCCTCCGGTACGGCGGCGCAGGGAGGGGTAGCCCGATCATGGCTGGACAATCGAGCGGCAAGGTCGTCGGCGGGATCGGTGAGAAGATCGGCCAGCTGGTGAAGGACGAGCTGCAGGTACTGGCCAAGGCCGCCGGGCGCAGCGCGATCGATGCGGCCGGCCGGAGGGTCGGTTCGCTGACGGATCGCCTGACCGACTACGCCAGCGGTTCGGGCAGCCCAGGTCTCAGCGCGGCCGCGGCCGGCGCCAAGCAGATCGCCGAGGGCAAGTCGCCGGCCCGGGCGGCGCTCTCCGGCGGCTGGGCCGGCCTCAAGGAGAAGGTCAAGGGCATCTTCGGCGGCGGCAAGGGCAAGCCCAAGAAGCTGAAGCTCATCAACATCGAGGAGACGCTGGACGTCGGCGTGCCGGTGCGGGTCGCGTACAACCAGTGGACGCAGTACCCCCAGTTCCCGAGCTTCATGAAGAAGGTCGAGAACGTCGAGCAGGAGTCGGACGAGAAGACCAGCTGGAAGGCGCAGGTCTTCTGGTCCCACCGCACCTGGGAAGCCACGATCGTCCAGCAGATCCCCGACTACAACATCGTCTGGCGCTCCAAGGGGGCGAAGGGCCACGTCGACGGCTCTGTCACCTTCCACGAGATCGGGCCGAACCTCACCCGGGTCATGCTGGCCATGGAGTACCACCCGCAGGGACTGTTCGAACACACCGGAAACCTGTGGCGGGCGCAGGGCCGCCGGGCCCGACTGGAGTTCAAGCACTACCGGCGGCATGTCATGAACCAGTCGATCCTCAACCCGGACGACATCGAGGGCTGGCGCGGCGAGATCCGCGACGGCGAGGTCGTGAAGGACCACGAGACCGCGGTACGGGAGGAAGAGCAACAGCAACAGGAGCAGGGCGGCCGCGAACCAGAAGAGCCCGAAGGACCAGAAGAGCCGGAGGAAGAGGAGCCGAAGGAAGAAGAGCCAGAGGAAGAGGAGCCAGAGGAAGAGGAGCCGGAGGAGCGGCCCCGGCGGCGCCAGGTGCGCCCGGGCGGCCGCGATCGGAGGGATTGACGATGAGCACGTCCTTGCAGCCGCGCGGCGGCGGAGGGATCGAACGACCGACGTCGACGTCGTTGGCCGAGGTGATCGACACGATCCTCGACAAAGGGCTGGTCATCGACGCGTACGTGCGGGTGTCACTCGTCGGCATCGAGCTGCTGACCATCGATGCCCGGATCGTGGTCGCCAGCGTCGACACCTACCTCAAGTTCGCCGAGGCGGTCAACCGCCTGGACATCTCCCAGGAGAAGGCCGGGCTGCCCGAGCTCGTCGGGGACATCACCGAGGGCGGCGCCAAGCACAAGGTCAAGGGCAGCGCGCAGGGCGTGCTCGAGGCGGTCGGCGACAAGGTGCGGGACGTCATCGACACCGGCTCCGAGCGGGAGAAGGCGCCCCGGCGGCGGAGGGAGGGCTGACATGCCTGCGGTCACCGGCGTCTACGTGTACGGCATCGTCCCCGGCGATGTCGAGGCCGACCCCGAGGCCCGCGGCGTGGGCGGGGACTCCACCCCCGTGACGGTGGTGCACCACGGCCGGATCGCGGCCATGGTGAGCGAGCTCGACCTCGACCGTCCGCTCGGCACGCCCGCCGACCTGCTCAGCCACGAGGCCCTGCTGGACGCGACCGCCGCGGTGGTGCCGGTGCTGCCGGTGCGCTTCGGCGCGGTACTGACGCACCGGCAGGCCGTCGTCGACGAGTTGCTGGCGCCCCACCACGACGAGTTCGACGCGGCGCTGCGCGAGCTCGAGGGTAAGGCGGAGTACGTGATCAGCGCCCGATACGTGCGGGACTCGGTGCTGCGCGACGTGATCGCCGGGGATCCAGAGATCGAGCGGCTGCGGGAGGCCATCCGCGACAAGCCCGAGGACGCGACCCGCAACGAGCGCATCGCGCTCGGCCAGGCCGTCAACAACGCGATCGACGCCCGCCGCCAGGCCGACACCCAGGCGGTCGCCGAGGCCGTCGCGCCGGTGGCCGACGGCGTCATCACCCGCGAGCCGGCCGGCGAGTACGAGGCCGCCGCGGTGGCCGTGCTCACCGGCCTCGACCGCGAACCCGAGCTCGTGCGCAAGGTCGAGGAGCTGACCGAACGGCGAGCCGGGCAGCTCGAGGTCCGGCTGCTCGGCCCGCTGGCGCCGTACGACTTCGTCACCGCGCTGCGACCCGGGGCATGACCATGGGACTGTTCACCGCACTGCTGACCGCCCCGATCGCGCCGGTCCGGCTCGCGGTCTGGGTCGGTGAGCTGATCCGCGACCAGGTCGACCACGAGCTGTACGACCCCGGGGTGATCCGGCGCCGAATCCAGGAGGTCGACGAGGCCCGCGCCGCCGGCCGGATCAGCCCCGAGGACGCCGAGCAGCTGCAGCAGGAGCTGATCGAGCGGCTGATCCGGCCCGCCGGGGGAACCGAGCAGGAGGAGTGAGCCGTGCCGCGTTCACGCAAGGACTATGACGACGAGCGGGACACCTACGACGACGTCCCGGAGCCGCTGCAGCCCGGCTCGATCGCCAAGATGACCCTGCGCAACGTCGCCGAGCTGACCGGCAAGCAGTCGTCGGGCATCACCGCACTGGAGCCCGACGACGAGGACGGCTGGCTGGTCGAGGTCGAGGTCGTCGAGGAGCGCCGCATCCCGTCGTCCGGCGACATGCTGGCCATCTACCGGGCCCAGGTCACCGCCGACGGCGAGCTGAGCGGACTGCGCCGGATCCGGCGGTACGCCCGGGGCAAGGGCGATTCGGAGGTGGCCTGACATGCGCCAGAACCCGTACTCCGACTCGGCGCTCACCTCCGGCGGCAGCCGCGCGCCGGCCAGCGGGTACCAGCCGGCGAACCTCGGCGACATCCTGGAGCGCGTCCTCGACCGCGGCATCGTCATCGTCGGCGACATCCGGGTGAGCCTGCTCGACATCGAGCTGCTCACCATCAAGCTGCGGCTGGTGATCGCCGCGGTCGACACCGCCCGCCAGATGGGCATCGACTGGTGGGAGCACGACCCGTGGCTCACCTCGCACGCCCGCGAGTCGCTGCCACCCGGCACCTCCCCGGAGGCCCTCGAGACCCCGAAGGAGGCCCTCGAGACCCCGAAGGAGACACACGAGATCACGAAGGAGGCACGCGATTCCGCGAGGGAGGCACGCCGTGGGTGACGGCGTCTGGCTGCACGCGATCGCCCGCGACCTCGAGCCCGGCGCGATCGACGGCCTCGCCGGGGTGGCCGGCGGCACGGTCCGCACGGTGGCGGCCGCGGCGCTCGTCGCCGTGGCCAGCCCCGTCGACCTCGACCAGTTCGGCGAGGAGCCACTGCGGCGCAACCTCGAGGATCTCGCCTGGCTCGAGCGCGTGGCCCGGGCCCACCACGCCGTCGTGGCCGCGCTCGCCCGCGCGCACACGGTGGTCCCGGTGCCGCTGGCCACCGTGTACCGCGACGACGCCGGCGTCCGCGCGATGCTGACGCAGCGCCGCGGCGACCTCGACGCGGTGCTCGACCGGGTCGCCGGCCGGGCCGAGTGGGGCGTGAAGATGTACGCCGAACCGGCCGCGCCCGCACAGTCCTCGCACGACGTGCCCGCGGGCCCGCGCGCCGGCGGGCCGGGCCTGGCCTACCTGAACCGGCGCCGGGCGCAGCTGTCGGCCGACGAGGAGCGGTGGCAGCGCGCGGCCGATGAGGCCGAGGCCACCCACGCCGCGCTCGCCGAGTGCGCCGCGGCGGCCCGGCGGCACCCGCCTCAGGACCGCCGGTTGAGCGGCCGGGCCGAGCCGATGATGCTCAACGGCGCCTACCTGGTCGACCGGCGCAGCGCCGACCGGTTCGCCGGCCTCGTCGCCAGCCAGGCCGCGAGCCACGCCGAGCTGCACCTCGAGCTCACTGGGCCGTGGCCGCCGTATTCGTTCGCCGCGGCCGACGAGGCACCGCCATGACGTCCATCGCCGTGCACCCCGCCGAGCGGGCATCGCTCGTGGACCTGCTCGACCGGCTCCTCGCCACGGGCGTCGTCATCAGCGGCGAGGTGACGCTGTCCATCGCCGGGGTCGACCTGGTGTACGTCTCGCTGCGCGCGCTCGTCGCGTCGGCCGGCACCGCGGGCACCACCGGCATCATCGGGCCGGGGCGGCCGTGACCGCGCCCGGCGAAGAGCCGCCGCGGCCGATCCGTCCGCCGGGCCACCGGATCGAGGTCGATCGGGACGCGGCCGAGCGCGGCTTCGCCAGCCTGGTGCTCACCGTCGTCGAACTGCTGCGCCAGCTGATGGAGCGGCAGGCGCTGCGCCGCATCGACGCGGGCGGCCTCTCCGACGAGCAGATCGAGCAGATCGGCGTCACCCTCATGGCGCTCGAGGAGCGCATGACCGAACTGCGCGAGCACTTCGGGCTCTCGGCCGAGGACCTCAACCTCGACCTGGGCCCGCTCGGCACGCTGCTGCCGCAATCGCCCGATCCGGCCGACCCGGCGGACCGGACGCCGCGGCGCCGCTGAGCCGAGCGACGGCGCCCGTCGCCCTGCTGCCCGCGCTC
The DNA here is from genome assembly GCF_040682015.1 of Dactylosporangium sp. NPDC051485. NCBI lineage: Bacteria > Bacillati > Actinomycetota > Actinomycetes > Micromonosporales > Micromonosporaceae > Dactylosporangium > Dactylosporangium sp. NPDC051485. The sequence continues at coordinate 3 of NZ_JBFAZW010000143.1, read as the reverse complement.
GCC